>JACMOY010000385.1 GCA_014377795.1 Actinomycetota bacterium
CGGCTCCCCCCTTCAGAGCCGCAGGTACCCGAGCGGGGCGCGCCCCGACAGCCCGGCGGCGGGCCACAGGGCGGGGTCGACGTCGGCGTACACGGTACGGACGACGGCGCCGGGCGTGGCGGCGCCGGCGGCCACCGCGGCACGCACCTGCTCGAGCCGCTCACGCCGGTGCTGCTGGTACGCGGCCAGGACGGCGGCTGCGTCGTCCAGCACCGGGCCGTGCCCGGGCAGGATGCGCATCGCGCTGGACACGTTGCGCTGCAACAGGTCCAGCGACGCGAGGTAGTCGTCCAGGCGACCGTCGGGGTGGGCGACGACCGTGGTACCGCGCCCCAGCACGGTGTCTCCGGTGAGCAGCGCGGCGTCGTCAGCCAGCACGAACGACAGCGAGTCCGCGCTGTGCCCGGGCGTGCCCACCACCTCGACCCGCAGGCCGCCGGCGGCCACGACGTCCCCGCCGCGCAGGCCCTCGTCGCCCAGTCGGTGCGCCGGGTCCAGTGCCTGGACGCCGCAGCCCGCCATCGCCGCGAAACCCGCCGCGCCGGCGCTGTGGTCGGCGTGCCCGTGGGTCAGCAGCACCGTGCCCACCCGCGCGCCGATCCCCTGGACGACGGCCAGCACCGCGCGCAGGTGCGCGACGTCGTCCGGCCCGGGGTCGACGACCACCGCGACGTCCGACCCGGGCTCGGCCAGCACCCAGGTGTTCGTGCCGTCCAGGGTCATCGGGCCCGGGTTGGGCGCGAGGACGCAGGTCGCGCGGCTGCTCACCGGGCCGCCGACCCAGCTCACGCGTCGCCGCCCTGCCCGGGGCCGGCGTCCCCGCCGCCCAGCCCGTCGAGGTCGACGTGCAGGGACTCGCCGGTGAGCCAGGGCATCACCCGGCGCAGCCGCCGCGGCGCGGCCAACACCGAGGTGACGTCCGGGTGCGCGGCCACCTCCTCCAGCGCTACCAGCGTCGGCGGCAGCATCGCCAACCGGCCCTCGCGGTGACCCTCGACGGCCGCGCGGGCGCCCACCCACGCGACGTGGTCGGCCTCGCCACCGACGTCCCGCGCCCGCTGCCCGGTGGGCATGGCGGCGGCGAAGAACCGCGTGTCGTAACGCCGCGGCTCGAACACCGGCGTCGTCCAGTGCGCCCAGGGCCGCAGCAGGTCCGAGCGCAGCACCAGCCCGCGACGTCCGAGCAGCTCGCTGAGGGCGAGCGAGCGGTCCAGCAGCGCCTGGCGGTCGGCCTCCCACTGCAGGTCACCCAGGTCGGCGACGACGTCGGCGTCACCGGGGCGGCCGGCCAGCAGCACCCCGCACTCCTCGAACAGCTCGCGGACGGCGGCGCACACCAGCTCGCGCGCCTCGTCCAGGCCGGTGCCCAGCTGTTCGGCCCACCAGGAAGGGTCCGGGCCGAGCCACGGCACGCCCGGGTCGGCGTCGCGCAGGTCGACGCCACCGCCGGGGAACACGTGCATCTGCGGGGCGAAGGCCATCGTCGCGACCCGGCGCAGCACGAACACCTCGGGGCCGGCGACCGCACCGGCCGCGGGCCCGTCGCGCAGCAGAAGCACGGTGGATGCGGCCCGAGGCCGCACGGCCCCGTCACCGGGCCACGCCCGAGCGGCCTCGGCGAGCGCCGGGGCGAGCGGGGAGGTTCGCAGCACACGGTGATCGTAGGGACAGGGGATCAGATGGCGCGCGGCGCCGAGCGCCTGCGCGCCACTCAGCGCACCCGCACCGTGATCTCGACCTCGACGGGCGCGTCCAGGGGCAGGACGGCGACCCCGACCGCGCTGCGCGCGTGCACCCCCGCGCCGCCGAACACCTGACCCAGCAGCTCGCTGGCGCCGTTGATCACGCCGGGCTGGCCGGTGAAGCCCGGGTCGCTCGCGACGAACCCGACCACCTTGACCACCTGCACCACCAGGTCGAGGTCACCGACGACCGACTTCACTGCCGCGATCGCGTTCAGGGCGCAGGTGCGGGCCAGGTCCTTGGCCTGCTCGGGGGTGACGTCGGCGCCCACCTTGCCGGTCGCGACGAGCGCGCCACCGACCATCGGCAGCTGGCCCGACGTCCACACCAGGTCGCCGTCCCGCACGGCGGGCACGTACGACGCCAGGGGCGGGGCGACGTCTGGCACCTGCAGACCCAGCTCGGTCAGCCGCGCCTCGACGCCGCTCACGCGCGGGGACGCTTCAGGTAGGCGACCAGGTTGCCGTCGTTGCTGACGACCTGCACGAGCTCCCAGCCGTCCTCGCCCCACTGGTCGAGGATCTGCTTGGTCGCGTGCACGATGAGCGGAACGGTCGCGTACTCCCAGGTGGCCATGCGGTCAGCCTAGCGACGCCGCGGCCGGCGCCCCGCGCCCCGCACGGCCGGGTGTGACACGCGGCTCCTGCCGGCGGGCGGGGCAGCCCGCGCCGGGTGGCCGCGTCGTCGGTAGCCTCAAGCACATGCCGAACGGCGAGCGGGACTGGGATGGCGTGCGCCTGCACGTGGTCACCGGCAAGGGCGGCACCGGCAAGACGACGACCGCCGCGGCCCTGGCGCTGGCTCTGGCCCGCGGCGGCAAACGGGTGCTGCTCGTCGAGGTCGAGAACCGTCAGGGCATCGCCCAGGTGTTCGACGTCCCGCCCCTGTCGTACGCCGAGACCAAGGTGGCCAGCGCGGCCGGCGGGGGCACCGTGATGGCCATGGCGGTCGAGGCCAAGGCGGCCCTGCTCGAGTATCTGCAGCTGTTCTACAAGCTGGGCCGGGCCGCGGGCGTGCTCGAGAAGTTCGGCGCCATCGACTTCGCGACCACCATCGCGCCGGGCATCCGCGACGTGCTGCTCACCGGCAAGGTCTATGAGGCGGTGCGCCGCCGCGACAACGGCCGGCCCGTGTACGACGCCGTCGTCCTCGACGCCCCGCCGACGGGTCGCATCGTGCGGTTCCTCAATGTCAACGCCGAGGTGGTCGGGCTGGCCAAGATCGGACCGATCCGCAACCAGGCGGACTCGATCACCACCCTGCTGCGCTCGCCGCAGACCGTCGTCCACCTGGTCACCCTGCTCGAGGAGATGCCCGTGCAAGAGACCGCGGACGGCGCCCGCCACCTGGCCGCGGCCGATCTGCCGGTCGGTGGTGTGGTCGTCAACCTGGTGCGCGAGGCCGTCCTGCCGGTGCGCCGACTGGCCGCGGCGGGCAAGTTCAGCCTGGACGCCGACGAGGTCGCCGCCGGGCTGGCCGAGGCCGGGCTGCCCGCGAGCGCCGCGGTCGTGGACGGCCTGCTCGTCGAGGCCCGCGACCACGCCGCGCGCCTGGCGCTGGAGAAGCGCGAGCGGGCCGAGGTCGACGACATCGGCCGCCCGGTCTACGAGCTACCGGCCCTCGCCTCGGGCGTCGACCTCGGTGGGCTCTACCTGCTCGCCGACCGGCTCACCGAGCAGGGGATGGCGTGAGCCCGACCACCCGCGGCCGGGGCCGCCGTCCGGCCACCGGCTCACCCCGCCTGGACGTCGACGCGCTGCTACGCGACCGCGGCACCAGGATCATCGTGTGCTGCGGCGCCGGCGGCGTCGGCAAGACGACGACGGCCGCCGCCCTTGCGCTGCGGGCCGCCGAGCAGGGGCGCAGCGTCGTCGTCCTGACGATCGACCCGGCCCGGCGCCTCGCGCAGTCGATGGGGCTCGAGCAGCTCGACAACACCCCGCGCGAGGTCAAGGGCGTCGACGCCGCTGCGGGCGGGCGGCTGGACGCGATGATGCTCGACATGAAGCGGACCTTCGACGAGATCGTCGAGAGCCACTCCACGCCCGAGAAGGCGCAGCAGATCCTCGCCAACCCCTTCTACCAGGCGCTGTCGAGCTCGTTCGCGGGCACGCAGGAGTACATGGCGATGGAGAAGCTGGGCCAGCTGCGCGCCGAGGCCGACCGCGGCGGCACCTGGGACCTCGTGGTCGTCGACACCCCGCCCTCGCGCTCGGCGCCGGACTTCCTGGACGCCCCCCAGCGGCTCGGCTCGTTCCTGGACGGCCGCTTCATCAAGCTGCTGCTGGCCCCCGCCAAGGTCGGCGGCAAGGCCTACCTCAAGGTGTTCTCCTCCGGGGTCAACCTGGTCACCAACACCCTCACCAAGGTGCTCGGCGCCCAGGTGCTGCGCGACATCCAGACCTTCGTGGCCGCCCTCGACACGATGTTCGGGGGGTTCCGCGAGCGGGCCGACGTCACCTACCGGCTGCTGCAGGAGAAGGGCACCTCGTTCGTGGTCGTCGCGGCGCCCGAGGGCGACGCGCTGCGCGAGGCGTCGTACTTCGTCGACCGGCTGGCCGCTGAGCGGATGCCGCTGTCGGGGCTGGTGCTCAACCGGGTGCACGATGTGGTCGCCGGCTCACTGTCGGCCGAGCGCAGCATCGCGGCCGCTGAGACCCTCACCGAGCGCAAGGTGCACCCGCTCACGGCTCAGCTGCTGCGGCTGCACGCAGAGCGTGCCCAGGTCGCGACGCGCGAGAAGGCCCTGACGACGCGGTTCACCGCGGCCCACCCTGACGTGCCGATCGCCCGCGTGCCTGCGTTCGCGCAGGACGTCCACGACCTCGACGGGCTACGTCAGGTCGGGCGTGACCTCACGGCCTGAGTGCCCTCGAGGTCAGCCGGCCTGGCGGTCGACGTCCGTGGCCTGCAGGTGCTCGCTGCGGGCGGCCTCGAGCAGGCGGCGCCAGGACTGCACATTCGGGCGCTTCTTGAGCACCGCGCGCCGCTCGCGCTCGGTCATGCCGCCCCAGACGCCGAACTCGACGCGGTGGTCGAGGGCGTCGGCCAGGCACTCGGTGCGGACGACGCAGCCCAGGCACACGGTCTTGGCCCGGTTCTGCGCGGCGCCCTGGACGAACAGCTCGTCCGGATCGCTGCGGCGGCAGGCGCCGTTAGCCGCCCACTCCTGGACCCAGCCCTGCTCGCCCGTCGTCCCGTTCGCGGTGACCGTCATGCTGATGTACCCCTGACTTGGTGAATCTGCCGGACGGCTCGCCGCCAGTAGTGCGACGATGCCCTCCACCCCGGCTTATGACGGTAGGGACGCGGCCGGGCCGCGACCATCACCCATTCCGGCCATTCCTCACACTGCGAGTGACTAGTCATTCGGTCGACGAACCGGTGGTACGTCGGTGCCCCGGGTTACGCTGGGCGCGCTGCGTCGGCCACCGGGCCCGTTCGCGCCGGTGACGAGAGGACCCCCATGACCCGCCTGATGCCCCGCGGTGACGAGCGTGGGACGAGCGTGCTGGGCCCGCTCCTGCTGCTGGTGTCCCTCGTGGTCACCGCCGTCGTGGCCGGGCTGATCATGGCCGGCCTGGCCATGCCAGCCGTCGGCGCCGCCGGTGCGTCCGCCCGGGCCGGCGTCGGGTTCTTCGACTCGCTGCCCGCTGAGCTGGAGCAGAGCCCGCTGGCCCAGCAGTCGCGGATCCGGGCAGCCGACGGCTCACTGATTGCCACGTTCTACAGCGAGAACCGCATCGTGGTGCCGCTGGACCAGGTGTCCCCCACCATGGCCAAGGCCCAGGTCGCCATCGAGGACACCCGCTTCTACTCGCACGGCGGGGTCGACCTCAAGGGCATCGTGCGCGCGGCGGTCAACAACGCGAACAGCAGCTCGCGGCAGGGCGCCTCGACCCTGACCCAGCAGTACGTCAAGCTCACCCTGCAGGAGAACGCGGTCTACGCCGGTGACCAGGCCGGCGTCGCGGCCGCCATCGACAAGACCTACTCCCGCAAGCTGCGCGAGCTCAAGCTGGCCGTCACGCTCGAAGAGAAGCTGACCAAGGACGAGATCCTGCAGGGCTACCTCAACATCGCCTACTACGGCGACGGGGCGTACGGCGTCGAGGCTGCGGCCCGCCACTACTTCGGCGTCCACGCCAAGGCGCTGACCCTGCCGCAGGCAGCGTTGCTCTCCGGCATCGTCCAGCAGCCGCGCGCCTTCAACCCGCGCACCAACCTCAAAGCGGCCAACGCACGCCGCAACGTCGTCCTCACGCGCATGCTCTCGACCGGCGTCATCACCGCGGCCGAGCACGACAAGGCCGCCAAGACCCCGGTGCGGCTGAAGATCTCGCCGACCGGCAACGGGTGCGACGTCTCGCCCTACGGCTACTTCTGCGACTACGTCTACCGCACTCTGCTGGCCGACAAGACCTTTGGCGCGACCAAGGCCGAACGTCGGCAGCAGATCCTGCGCGGCGGCCTGACGATCACCACCACCATCGACCCCAAGCTTCAGCAGCTGGCCCAGACCGCCATCAACGAGCGGGTGCCGGCGTCGAACGGGGACGGTGTCGGCGCGGCCATGTCCGTCGTCGAGCCGGGCACCGGCAAGATCCTCGCGATGGCCCAGAACACCCGGTTCAGCAACAGCGAGAAGGCCGGGTTCGACGCGACCAACTACAACGTCGACTTCGCGTACGGCAACAGCATCGGTTTCCAGACCGGCTCGACGTTCAAGGCCTTCACGCTCGCCGCCGCGCTGAAAGAGGGCCGCGCCCTGACGAGCAAGATCCAGGCGCCACCGAGCCCGGCCACCTTCCCTGCCTCGCAGTTCA
>JACMOY010000386.1 GCA_014377795.1 Actinomycetota bacterium
ACCACGTGCTCGACCTTCCCGGTGGTAACCCCGCGATCCCGTTGTACGGCTTCGTGTTCCTGGTCGCGCTGGGCATCGACTACTCGATCTTCTTGATGACGCGCGTGCGCGAGGAGTCGGGCCGACGCGGCACACGGCCCGGCATCCTGGTCGGCCTCGCGGTCACCGGCGGGGTGATCACCAGTGCCGGCGTCGTGCTCGCCGCGACGTTCGGGGCACTCGCGACCCTGCCGATCCTGTTCCTGCTGCAGATCGCCTTCATCGTCTCGTTCGGCGTGCTGCTCGACACGCTCGTGGTGCGCTCGCTGCTGGTCCCTGCGCTGGCGCACGACGTGGGGGCGCGCATCTGGTGGCCGAGCAGGCTCGCGCGCTCGAGCGAGCCGTCGTGAACGACGTGCGCGTCGGCCTCGTGGGCTACGGGTTCGCCGGCCGCCGGATCCACGCACCGCTGCTGGGCGAGGCGGGGCTGCCGGTCACGGTCGTCGCGACGTCCGATCCCGGACGGCGCGCCGCCGCGGCTGGCGAGCTGCCGGACGCCGAGCTGGTGGCCGACCTCGCCGGGCTGCTGGCCCGCCGCGACCGGATCGACCTCGTGGTGCTCGCCAGTCCCACCGGAGCCCACCACGACCAGGCGCTGGCCTGCCTCGACGGGGGCCTGCACGTCGTCGTCGACAAGCCGCTGGGCGTCGACGCAGCCGAGGCCGCCGACATCGTGGCCCACGCGCGCCGCACCGGCGGTCGGCTGACCGTGTTCCAGAACCGCCGGTGGGACGCCGAGCAGGTGACGCTCGCGTCACTGCTGGCTGCGGGAACCCTGGGCGAGGTGTTCCGGTTCGAGCGGCGCTGGGAGCGATGGCGTCCCACACCCAAGGACCGCTGGCGCGAGAACGCCTCTGCGGCGCAAGGTGGTGGGCTGCTGCTCGACCTGCACAGCCACCTGGTCGACTCGGCGATCCAGCTGTTCGGCCCGGTCGCGCGCGTGTACGCCGAGCTGGCCGCGCGCACGACGGCGTCCGAGGACGACGCGTTCCTCGCCCTGACCCACGCGAATGGTGTGCGCAGCCACCTGGGCGCCCTGTCCGTGGCGGCTGCTCCGGGGCCACGTACCCGGGTGCTGGGGTCGGGAGGCGCCTACGTCGTCACGACCTTCGAGGCCGAGGCCACGGCCTTCACCTGCTTCGCCGACACCGACCCGGGTCACACCGGGTGGCTGGTGGTCGGCGACGAGCGGACGCCGGTGCCGCGGGCGGCGGGCGCTCACGCCGACTTCTACCGCGCGGCGGCGCGGTGGGTGCGCGGTGAGACCGCGGCGCCGGTCGACCCGCAGGACGCGGTGGCGGTGCTGCGGGTGCTGGACGCCGCGCGGGTGAGCGCCCGCGACGGCCCCGTCGTGCCCGCCGACTGAGGTCGCCGCCGCGGCCCACGCCCCCGGCAGCACCCGCGGCCCGAGCCGACGCTCGACCGCGCGGTCGCCGTCGTGGGTGACGACGTACCCGCCCGCGCCACGCACCTCGGTGACGGCCTCGACGAGCTCGGTGCCGCGGTAGACCAGGCCCACGCCATCGTCG
>JACMOY010000387.1 GCA_014377795.1 Actinomycetota bacterium
CCCTGGCCGTCGTCGACTACGCCCCCCCCCCCGACGCGGTGGGCGCCGCGCTGCGGGCGCTGCGCCCCGCCGTCTCCGCCGGCGGTCGCCTGGTCGCGGTGCTGGGCGCCGGCGGCGACGGCCGGGCGCAGCGCCCGCAGCGCGGCGCCCACCGCGTCGGGGGGGTGGGGGGAGTCGACGACGGCCAGGGGGCCTGCGCCGAGGCTCACCTGCTGCATCCGGCCCGGCACGCCACCGGCCTGCGCGAGCCCGACGACGACGTCATCGGCCTCGACCCCGGCGGCCAGCAGCATCACGGCGGCCAGCGCCGTGTTCATGACGTTGAAGTCACCGGGCATCGGGCAGCGCAGCGACAGGCGCGGCCCGTCCGCGTGCTGCAGCAGGAACGTGGTGGTCGCCCCGTCGGGGAGGCGGTCGGTGACGGTCCAGTCCGCGCCCGCGCCCCGACGTCCGGACACGGTGGTCACCGGGACGCCGGAGCGATCGGCGACCGTGCGGCCGCCCTCGTCGTCGATGACGACGACCCCGCGCCGGCTGTGGGCGGGGGTGAACAGCAGGGCCTTGGCGGCCAGGTAGGTGGCCATGTCGCCGTGCAGCTCGAGGTGGTCCTGGCTGAAGCTGGTGAAGCCGGCGACGTCGACGACCACCCCGTCGACCCGGTGCTGGGCCAGCGCCTGGCTGGACACCTCCATCGAGCAGACCTGCACGTGCTGCTCGCGCATGGTGGCGAGCAGCCGGTGCAGGTCGGGGGCCTCGGGGGTCGTGCGCACGCTGGGCTCGGCCCGGTCGGCGACGCGGGTCTCGACGGTGCCGATCATGCCGGTCACCCGGCCCAGGGCCCGCAGCGCGGCGTCCAGCAGGAAGGTCGTGGTGGTCTTGCCGTTGGTGCCGGTGACCCCGAGCACCTGCAGCGCGTCGGCGGGATGGCCGTACACCTCGGCGGCGACCATCCCCAGCACCAGGCGGGGTGCCGAGCAGAGCAGGGTCGGCAGTCCCGCGGCCTGCCCCAGCCGATGACCGTGCTCGTCGGTCAGCACCGCGACGGCGCCGGACGCCGCTGCCTGGCCGGTGAAGTCCGCGCCGTGCGCGCTGGCCCCGGGCAGTGCGGCGTACAGGTCACCGGGGCGCACCGCGCGCGAGTCGAGGGTGACCCCCGTGACGAGCCGGCTGCCACGGGAGGCGGGGATCAGGTGAGCGTCGTCGACCACGCCGCGGGCCACGGCCGCGAGTGCGGCGAGCGAGGACCCGGTGGCGGTGGCGGGACGCAGACCGGCTGGCGTCGGCACGAGGTGAGGCTACCGGCCGTCCGTGGTCAGCCGGATGCTGGGCGAGGCAGCGCCGGTGGGCGGGATCTGCAGCTCCTGCAGCGCGTAGGTCATGATGTCGCGGAACACCGGGGCCGCGACGGTGCCGCCGTAGTAGCCCTTGACCGGGCGCTGCAGGGTGACCGCCACCACCAGCTGCGGGGCGTCAGCCGGGGCCAGCCCGATGAACGAGCCGGTGTAGCCGCGGTAGCACTTGCAGGTGTCGTCGCGGCGCTGCGCGGTGCCCGTCTTGCCCGCCACCCGGTACCCGGGGATCATCGCCTCGGGCGCGGTGCCCTCCTTGCTCACGACCCCTTCCAGCATCGTGATGACGGTCTTCGCGGTGGCCGCGCTGACGACGCGGGTGCCGGTGGCCGCCGGTGAGGTCGCCACCGTGCCGTCGACGCGCTGGACGCCTTCGACCAACCGGGGCGGCATCCGCACGCCGCCGTTGGCGATGGTCTGGTAGACCCCCGCGGCTTGCACCGCGTTGACCGACAGGCCCTGACCGAACAGCACCGTGTAGCGCTGCGTGCCGCTCCAGTCCTGCGCCGGCGCCAGGATGCCGCGGCTCTCGCCGGGGAAGTCCAGCCCGGTCGGGCGGCCGATGCCGAACTTGGCGAGGTAGTCGTGCATGGTCGCGGGCGGCACCCGCTCGCCGGCCATGATCGTGCCGACGTTGCTGGACGTGGCGAGCACACCGGCGAACGTCAGGTGCTCCACCGGGTGGCTGTGGCTGTCCTGGAAGGTCTTACCGGCCCTGCGCAGCGTGCTCGGCACGGTGAACGGCGAGGACGCCTTGACGACGCCCTCCTCGATCGCGGCCGCGGCGGTCATCACCTTGCCGGTCGAGCCGGGTTCGTAGATGTCACCCAGCGCCCGGTTGCGCAGGTTGGCGCCGAGGGCCTCGCCGGTGGCGTTCGGGTCGAAGGTGGGGGCGTTGGCCAGGGCCAGGATCGCGCCGTCGCTCACCCGCATGACCACGGCGGTGCCCGACAGCGCGCCGGTCGCCCGGACCTGCACGGCGAGCGCCTTCTCGGCCTTCCACTGCAGGTCGCGGTCGATGGTCAGCCGGACGTCGTTGCCGGGCACGGCGTCGAACCCGGCGATCTGGCCGGTGGCGATCTGACGGCCGTAGGGATCGCGCTCGAAGGTGCTCTTGCCGTCCTTGCCGGTGAGCTGGGCGTCCAGCCGGGTCTCCATCCCACCCAGCGGCTTGTTGTCACCCGAGAACCAGCCGGTGATCGGGGCGGCCAGGCCGCCCGAGGGGTGCACCCGCTGGCTGGTGCGGGTGCCCGAGACGCCCCCGATGTCCAGGTCGTCGACCGCCCGCCAGACCTGCGGGGTCACCGATCGCTTGAGCACGACGTAACCGCGGGTGCCGGTCAGCTTGGTGGTCAGTGCGTCGACGTCCTGGCCGAGCAGCGGGGCGAGCAGGAGGGCGGCGTCGTGGGGGCCGAGGGTGAGCTTGATCGTCGTGCCGGGGCGAGCGGGGTCGGGGACGAACTGCTGCCAGGCCGCGACGACCCGCTGGCTGGCCACGACGTCCCAGCGCTCGACGCTTGCGGCGAGGGTCACGCCGTGGGTGTCCAGGACCGCGCCGCGCAGGGCGGGCACGGTCACCGTCGTCAGGCGGCCGCCGAGCGCCTCCTGGGCCATGGCCGACGCGTCCAGCGCCTGCAGCCGCAGCAGCTGGACCGCGAACAGGCTGATCACGACGCAGACGCCGAGGAACATCGCGCGGACGCGGCGCTGGGGGTGGGCCGCCCCGCGCGCCCGCTCCCCACCCGCGACCCGGCCCGGCGGGCGGCCGGGCGGGCGACGGGGCGCGGGCCGCTGGGGCGTGCGGGGACGCTGGACCGGGCGGGGGCGGGCCGCCGAGCGGGCTCGGGGCTGGTCCACGTTCACCTCGTCGTCGTGGGCTGGGCCGTCGGTGCGGTGGTGGCCTTGGCGCCCGTGGTCGGTGCGCTGGTGGCGCTGGCAGTGACCGTAGGTGCCGTCGGCGCCGCCGCGGGCTTCGCCACGCCGAGCACCCGGCCGTCGGACAGCCGCAGGAAGGCCACCGACCCCGAGGGCACCATGCCGAGGGCGGCGGCCTTGCTCGACAGCCGCTGCGGCGAGGCCTGCTGGGCGATGTCCTCGCGCAGGGCCTGGGACTGGTCAGCGAGCTCACCGGACCTGGCGCGCAGGTCGTGCAGCCGGAACGAGCCCTGCGCGAGGGCGGTGTTGACCAGCAGCAGCGTGACCAGACCGGCGACGAGCAGGGCCAGGGCCCCGAGGACGAACACGGTGCGGCCGCGCTCGGCGACGGGGGCGGCGACCACCCGCAGGGTCGGGCGCGGGGGCCGGGCCGGGCCACGCGCCGGCACCCGGGCCGGTGCGCGACCCGCCCGCGCTCCGCTGCTGGCCGCCAGGGTCTGGCTCATGCGACACGTCCTCTCCAGGGCTCGGGTGCGACGGGCGTGCGGCGCAGCCGCTCGGCGGCGCGCAGGCGCGCTGAGGCCGCCCGCGGGTTCTGCTCGATCTCCTCCGGGCTGGGCGGCTCGCTGCCGCGGACCAGCAGGCGCAGGTACGGCGCGTGCTCGGGCGCCTCGACCGGCAGGCCCTGCGGCGCGCTGCTGCGGGCCCCCGCCGCCAGCGCCTGCTTGACCAGGCGGTCCTCCAGGGAGTGGTAGGCGAGCACCGCGATCCGACCGCCCACGGCGAGCGCGTCCACGGCCGCCGGCAGCGCCGCCCGCAGCGCGTCCAGCTCGTCGTTGACCTCGATCCGCAGCGCCTGGAAGGTGCGCTTTGCCGGGTTGCCGCCCTGGGTGCGGGTGGCCGCGGGCACGCTGGACCGGACGATCTCGACCAGGCGGGCGGACGTCGTGAACGGCGCGCGCTCGCGCTCGCGCACCACGTTCGCGGCGATCCGGCGGGCGAAGCGCTCCTCGCCGTAGTCGCGCAGCACGCGCACCAGGTCGGCGACGTCGTAGGTGTTGAGCACCTCGGCCGCGGTCACCCCGTGCGACTGGTCCATCCGCATGTCCAGCGGCGCGTCGACCCGGTAGGCGAACCCGCGGTCGTCCTCGTCCAGCTGCAGCGACGAGACGCCGAGGTCCAGCAGGACGCCCTGGACGTCAGTCAGTCCCAGGTCGGTGAGCACCTGCCGCAGGTCGTCGTACACGGCGTGCACCAGGCGCACCCGGTCACCGAACTCGGCCAGCCGCTCGCCGGCCAGGGCCAGTGCCTCGTGGTCGCGGTCGACGCCGACCAGCACCGCGGACGGGCAGGCCGTCAGCAGGGCGTGCGCGTGGCCGCCCATGCCGAGCGTCGCGTCCACCACCACGGCGCCCTCCTCGCGCAGCGCCGGCTCGAGCAGGGCGACGACGCGGTCGCGCAGGACCGGCACGTGCCGGTCGGCCGCGTCGCCGGTGCGCGCCATGGTCGTCCTCCCTGCAGTCCCAGTCGTGCGCGGTTCGTGCGGTCGCTGTCGGGTGGTGCTCCGTCCGGCCAGGTCCCCAACCGCTCCGGGTCCGGCCTGGCACCGGGGAAGTGCGCCAGGACGGCGGGAGCGGGTGGAGACCTCGACGGACGGGGTCGTTCGGGCAGCGCGGACGGGTGGGCTCAGATCAGGCCGGGGACGACCTCCTCGTCCTGGTCGGAGTAGTCCTGCTCGCTGGCCTGGACGTACTGCGCCCAGCGGGCGGCGTCCCAGATCTCGACCCGCGACAGGGCGCCGATGACGGCGCAGTCGCGGTCCAGGCCGGCGTAGTCGCGCAGCTGCTGGGGCACCGTGATCCGGCCCTGGCGGTCGGGGACCTCGTCGCTGGCGCTGGAGCTGAGCATGCGCACGTGCTTGCGGGCCTCCCCCATGGTCGTCGGCGCCGCGCGGGCGGCCTCGGCCAGGCGGGCGAACTCGACCATCGGGTAGACGAACAGGCAGCGGTCCTGGCCCCGGGTGATGACCAGCCCCTCGGCCAGCTCGGCCCGGAACTTCGCCGGCAGGAACAACCGGCCCTTCTCGTCCAGGCGTGGGGAGTGCGTGCCGAGGAACACCGGCCCACCTCCCCGCCCGGGGCCGCTGATGCGGCGCCACTCGTTCGTCGACCCCCAGCGACGCACCCCGCCGCTCCGGTGTCCTCCACATTACCCCACTGGGCTCCCCGGTCAACCGTTTCTTGCCCCTTCACCACCGGTTTCTCACCGACTTCCCGCATATCGACGCAGGTCAGCGGTGCCTTCACCGTCGTGGAGCGGAATGGAGCGGATCTGCCCCCCGGACGCCGGCCCCCGGACGCCGCCCGGCCGGCGTCCTCGCTCCCCGGTCCGGCCTGGCCCCCCTGCGGCCGCTCACGGGTGCCCAGCGCCGATGCGGGGTGGGGCGATGTGGGGGTCGGGGGGATCTGGGCCCCTGGCGCGTTGCCTGCGGGGGAGGTGCCCCGTTCGTCCTGGTCCGGGGCCGGGCGCGGCTGACAAAGCCCGCGCGGCGGCGCAGGATGTACCCGACCGGTGCACGCCTTTTGCCGATGACGACACCTGGAGGTTCCGTGAGCGCCCTGAGCGCACCGCGCCCGAGCCCCGTGAGCGCGAGCGCGAGCGACACCGTGGCCCACCTGCCGGGCGTGGTCGAGGGGTCGGGGCTGGACGAGCTCACCCGGGTGGCGGGCCTGATCGCCGCGGCGATCGAGACGGTCGTCGAGGGCAAGCCGCAGGTGGTGCGCACCGCGCTGACGGTGCTGCTCGCCGAGGGTCACCTGTTGATCGAGGACGTCCCCGGCGTGGGCAAGACGATGCTCGCCAAGGCGATGGCCCGGGCGATCGACTGCAGCGTGCGCCGCATCCAGTTCACTCCCGACCTGCTGCCCAGCGACGTCACCGGCGTCAGCATCTTCAACCAGGAGCAGCGCGACTTCGAGTTCAAGCCCGGGGCGATCTTCGCCAACGTGGTGCTCGGCGACGAGATCAACCGGGCCTCGCCCAAGACCCAGTCCGCGCTGCTGGAGTGCATGGAGGAGCGCCAGGTCACCGTCGACGGCGAGACCTACCTGCTCGAGGCGCCGTTCATCGTGGTCGCCACCCAGAACCCGATCGAGATGGAGGGCACCTACCCGCTGCCCGAGGCCCAGCGCGACCGGTTCATGGCGCGCGTCTCGATGGGCTACCCCTCACCGCGGGCCGAGCTCGACATGCTCAGCAGCCACGGCTCGCGCTCGCCGCTGGACGAGGTCACCCCGGTCGCGAGCGCCGCCGACATCCGCCGCCTGGTCGCGACGACCCGCGGGGTCTGGGTGAGCGAGGCGGTCAAGCAGTACGTCGTCGACCTGGCCGGCGCCACCCGCACCTCCAGCGACCTGCGCCTGGGCGCCTCACCGCGCGCCACCTTGCACCTGCTGCGGGCGGCCCGGGCGCACGCGGCGCTGGAGGGCCGCGACCACGTGCTGCCGGACGACGTGCAGGTGCTGGCCGCCCCTGTCTTCGCCCACCGGCTGCTGCTCACGCCCGACGCGATGCTCGCCCGGCGCTCGGCCGTCGACGTCGTGGGCGCGCTGGTGCAGCGGGTGCCGGTGCCCGCGGCGAGCCCCCGCTAGCCACGGGCCATGAGCCTTCGCGCCACCCGCCGCCGGGTCACCAGCACCCTCACCGCCCCGTTCGGGCAGCTGACCACCCGCGGCCGCGCGGTCCTGTCGGCCGGGGTCACCGCGGCGCTGTGCGCTCTGGCCCTCGGCCAGCGCGACCTGCTGCGCGTGGGGGTGCTGCTCGCCGTCGTCCCGCTGCTCACCGTCGTCGTGCTCGGTCGGGCCCGGTACCGACTGGCCTGCACCCGGACGGTGAGCCCGGCCCGGGTCGAGGCCGGCCAACCCGCGCGGGTCGTGCTCGAGGTCGCCAACGTGTCGGGGGCGCGCTGCGGCCTGGTGCTGGCCGAGGAGCACGTGCCGTACGTCCTGGGCACCCGACCGCGGTTCGTCCTGCCGGGCCTGGAGCCCGGCGAGCGGCGGGCGATCAGCTACCCGGTGCGCTCCGACGTCCGGGGTCGGTTCACGGTGGGCCCGCTGAGCCTGACCCTCACCGACCCGTTCGGCATGGGCGAGCACCGGCGCTCGTTCAGCGCGCGGGACGAGCTGGTCGTCACCCCACCCGTGGTCGCGCTGCCCGCCGTCAGCCTCTCGGGTGACTGGACCGGCTCGGGCGACTCCCGGCCGGGGGCCGTCGCCGCCTCGGGTGAGGACGACTCGACGACCCGCGAGTACCGCCAGGGCGACGACCTGCGCCGGGTGCACTGGCGCTCGACCGCCCGGCGCGGCGAGCTGATGGTGCGTCGCGAGGAACAGCCCTGGCAGAGCCGGGCGACGCTGCTGCTGGACCGCCGCCGCGCCGCCCACCTCGGCGACGGCCCGGCGTCCAGCTTCGAGTGGTCGGTCAGCGCGCTCGCGTCGGTCGCCGTCCACCTGTCCGGCCGCGGCTACGCGGTGCGCCTGGCCGACGGCGAGCACGCCGACATCGGCACCTGGGCGTCAGGGCCGGCGGGTGACTCGACGGCGTCCACCGTCCTGGACGCCCTGGCCTCGGTCGACGCGGGCGGCGAGGTCGAGCTCGAGCGGGCGGTCTCGGCCGCGGTGAGCGGGTCGACCGGTGGGCTCGTCGTCGCCGCCCTGGGCCGGCTGGCCGCCGCGGACGTCGCGGCCCTGGCCCGGCTGCACCAGCCGGGCACCTCGTGCGTCGCGCTCGTCGCGGACGCCTCGGCCGAGACCAGCCCGGCTCGCACCGGCGCGCACGACAGCGCGCTGGACCTGTTGCGCGCCACCGGTTGGGACGTCGTGCGCGCCGAGCCTGACGAGGCGCTGGCCCGCACCTGGGGTCGGGTCGGGTCGGGTCGCTCGCTGCTGACCGGGGGGCGGCGATGAGCCGCCCGGTGGGCGCCGCCGACCGGTGGGCGCCCGTGGTGGCGGCAACCGCGACGCTGCTGACCCTGTGGTCGATGTCACCGGTCGTCGACGGCCGCGGCTGGTGGAACCCCAGCCTGTTGATGCTGCTGATCGTCGTGGGGGTCGGGTACGGCGCGCGCGCCATCCGCCTGCCCGTCGCGTTGGTCGCGCCGGCGCAGGTGCTGGTCGGGCTGATCGGGCTCACCGCGGTGTTCGCCGGCGGTGAGGCGGTGCTCGGCCTGCTGCCCGGGCCGGACGCCGTCACCGCGCTGGCGCGGGTCGTCGCGGACGGCGGCGACACCATCCACCGCTACCAGGCGCCGGTGCCCATCGGCGACGGGATCTCGCTGCTGATCGCGGCGGGGGTGCTCGGCGTCGCCGTCGTCGTCGACCTGGTCGCGGTCACCCTGCGGGCACCGGCCGCCGCCGGGCTCGCTCTGCTCGCGCTGTACTGCGTCCCGGCCGCCGTCGTCCCGGACGGGCTGTCGGCGCGGTACTTCGTGGCGGCCGCCCTCGGTTGGCTGCTGCTGCTGGCGCACGACGCGAGCGCCCGGGTGCTGCGTTGGGGCCGGTTGCTGCCCCGGTGGGGCGGGGCGTCGTCCGGCACCCGGGTCAGCGTGGCCAGCGACACCGGCGCCCTGGCCGCCACCGGCCGGCGGCTGGGTGTCGTGGCGGTCGCCGTCGCGGTGCTCGTGCCCGCCCTCGCGCCGGGCCTGTCCGAGGGGCTGCTGACGACCGGCGGCGGCTCGGGTGACGGGCGCGCCGGCATCACGGTGATCAACCCGGTGCTGACGCTGCGCGACAACCTCAACCCGCGCCGCGACGTCGAGGTGCTGCGCTACACCACCGCTGCGAAGACGGTCGCCCCGCTGCGGCTGCTCACCGCCGACAGCTTCGACGGCAACGAGTGGCGACCCGCCACCACCGAGGTGTCGCGGCGCCAGCGGGCCAGCCGCGGGATGCCGGCTCCCCCGGGGCTGTCAGCCGACGTCGCGCGGCAGGCCTACTCGATGCGCATCGACGTCGGCGGCACGCTCGACCAGGACTTCCTCCCGCTGCCCTACCCGGCCAGCCGGGTCGACATCGAGGGCGCCTGGCTCTACGACGCCAGCTCGCTGAACGTGTTTGGCGAGGGCGAGACGGTGCGCAACAAGAGCTACGGCGTCGACTACCTCGACGTCGCACCGACGGCCGAGCAGCTGCGCGCCGCCCCCGAGCCACCGGACGCCATCCGCACCACCTACACGCGACTGCCCCGCTCGCTGCCCGACATCGTCCGCACGACCGCCGCCGACCTGACCAAGGACGTCGTCAGCAAGTACGACAAGGCCCTGGTGCTGCAGCAGTGGTTCCGTGAGGACGGCGGCTTCACCTACTCGACGCGGGCCCCCTCGGACGCCGGGGGCGACGCGGTCGCCGCGTTCCTGGACCAGAAGCAGGGTTTCTGCGTGCAGTTCTCCTCGGCGATGGCGGTCATGGCGCGAGCGCTGGGGATCCCCGCCCGGATCGCGGTCGGCTTCCTGCCCGGCAGCAAGGACGGCGCCGACACCTACTCGGTCAAGCTCACCGCGGCGCACGCCTGGCCCGAGCTGTACTTCGAGGGGGCCGGCTGGGTGCGCTTCGAGCCGACCCCGGCCAGCCGCACCGGCGTCGCGCCGGCGTGGGCGCAGCCGGTTATCGTCCCGGTGACGCCCAGCGGCGGGCCCAGCGTGGGGCCGACATCCACCGCGACCGCCTCGTCCAGCGTGCCCGCCGACCGTCGCCTGGGTGACCCGGTGACCCCCACCCCCGGCTCGACGACGCGGCCCCAGGCCGGGGCCACGGACGTCGCCGTCCAGCGCTCGGTGCCGTGGCGGTACGTGGTGATCGTCGTGGTGCTGCTGCTCGCGCTAGCGCTGACCCCGGTGACGGCCGTGCTGGCCCGACGGCGCCGGCGACGCGCGGCCCA
>JACMOY010000388.1 GCA_014377795.1 Actinomycetota bacterium
GAGGTGCTGCAGGACGTCTTCGACGTGCCCGGCCTCGTGGCGCTGATGCGCGACCTCGCCCCGCGCCGCGTGCGCGTGGTGGAGGTCGAGACCAGCTCGCCTTCCCCGTTCGCCCGCAGCCTGCTGTTCGGGTACGTCGCGCAGTTCCTCTACGAGGGCGACTCCCCGCTCGCCGAGCGCCGGGCCGCCGCCCTGTCCCTGGACCCCACCCTGCTGGCCGAGCTGCTCGGCCGCGGCGCGGGGGCAGCGCTGCGCGACCTGCTCGACCCGCAGGCGCTCGAGCGCACCGAGCGCGAGCTGCAGCGACTCACCGAGGAGCGCCAGGCCCGCCACGGCGAGGACGTCGCCGACCTGCTGCGGGTGCTCGGGCCGCTGACCACCGACGAGGTGGCACTGCGCTCACGCACCCCTGACGAGGCCGGCCACCAGCTGGTGGCCCTGGAGGAGACCCGCCGGGTCATCCGCGTGCGGATCGCCGGTGAAGAGCGCTGGGCCGCGGTCGAGGACGCCGCCCGGCTGCAGGACGCGCTCGGCGCGCCGCTGCCTGTCGGGGTGCCCGAGGTGTTCCTCGAGCCGGTGCCCGACCCCCTCGGCGACCTGCTCTCGCGGCACGCCCGCACCCACGGTCCCTTCACGGTGGTCGAGGCCGCGGCGAGGTTCGGTCTCGGCACCGCCGTCGCCGGTGCCGCCCTCACCCGCCTGGTCACCTCGGGCCGACTCGTCGAAGGCGAGCTGCGGCCGGGCGGGCAGGGCCTCGAGCTCTGCGACGCCGAGGTCCTGCGCATCCTGCGCCGTCGGTCGCTGGCCACGCTGCGCTCGCAGGTCGAGCCGGTCGCCGCCGACGACCTGGCCCGGTTCCTGCCGGCGTGGCAGGGCATCGGGGGCAACCTGCGCGGCGTCAACGGGCTGCTGCGGGTGGTCGAGCAGCTGGCCGGCGCCGTGCTGCCGGCCAGCGCGCTCGAGACACTGGTGCTGCCCGGCCGCCTCGTCGGGTGGTCGCCCGCGCTGCTCGACGAGCTGACCACCGCCGGCGAGGTGCTCTGGTGCGGGCACGGCACCCTGCCCGGCGACGACGGGTGGGTCTCGCTGCACCTGGCTGACAGCGCCCACCTGACCATGCCGGCGCCCGCCGACCTCGAGCTGGGCGACCTGCACCGGGGGGTGCTGGCCGCGCTCGCCGGCGGCGGCGCCTTCTTCTTCCGCTCGCTGTCCGACGCCGTCGGGTCCACCGACGACACCGCGCTGACCAGCGCGCTGTGGGACCTCGTCTGGTCGGGACGGGTCACCGGCGACAGCCTCGCCCCGCTAAGAGCGCGGCTCGCCGGCGGCCGCACCGCCCACCGCACCTCGCGGGCGGGCCCGCGCACCACCCGGTACGCCGGCCGCCCAGGTCGCGGGGCCGGTCGACCCGGCCGACCGACGCTGCCGTCGCGCAGCGGGCCCCCCACGACCGCTGGCCGGTGGTCGATGCTGCCGGCCGTCGAGACCGACCCGACCGTGCGCGCCGCGGCGGTCGCCGAGACGCTGCTGGACCGGCACGGCGTGCTCACCCGGGGCGCCGTGGTCGCCGAGCGCACCCCCGGCGGCTTCGCCGCGACCTACCGCGTGCTCAGCGCGTTCGAGGACGCCGGACGGGTGCGGCGCGGCTACTTCGTCGAGGGCCTGGGCGCGGCGCAGTTCGCCACCGGGGGCGCCGTCGACCGGCTGCGGGCCGGCAGCACCCCGCTGGGGCCGAGCGCCGGTGACGTCGAGGCCGGGCGCACCCTCGTCCTGGCCGCAGCCGACCCCGCCAACCCCTACGGCGCGGCCTTGCCCTGGCCGCAGCGCCCCACCGTCGAGGCTGCACCCGACGCGGCCCCGACGTCCGCCACCGGCCACAAGGCGGCCCGCAAGGCCGGCGCGCTGGTGGTGCTGACCGGGGGCACCCTGGTGCTCTACGTCGAGCGCGGCGGCAAGTCGCTGCTGTCGTTCACCGACGACCCGGGGGCGCTCGCCGCGGCGGCCGACGCCCTGGCGCTGTCGGTGCGCGACGGAGCCCTGGGCCGCCTGACCGTCGAGCGCGCCGACGGCGCAGGGCTGCTCGGCTCCGACCACCCGCTCGCGGCTGCGCTCGAGCACGCCGGGTTCCACGCCACGCCCCGGGGCCTGCGGCTGCGCGCCTGAGCCGGGGCGCCGGCTCGCGCGGCGCCCCGGCGGAGGCGCAGGATGGTGCCATGCCCGAGGGAGACGTGGTCTGGCGCACCGCCGACCGGTTGAACCGGGCCCTGGCCGGACGCGAGCTGGTGACCAGCGACCTGCGCTGGCCGTCCCTGGCAACGGTCGACCTGACCGGTCGCACCGTCACCGAGGTCCTCGCCCGCGGCAAGCACGTGCTGCTGCGCACGGACGGTGGCCCACCGCTGACGCTGCACAGCCACCTGCGGATGGAGGGCTCGTGGCACGTCCACCGCACCGGGCAGCCGTGGGGCACGGCCCGCTCCGAGGACCGCGTGCGTGCGGTGCTGGCGAACACCGAGTGGACCGCGGTGGGTCACCAGCTCGGCATGCTCGACCTGGTCGCCACCGCGGACGAGGGATCACTGGTGGGGCACCTGGGTCCGGATGTGCTCGGCCCCGACTGGGACCCCGCCGTCGTGCTGGCCACCCTGCGCTCCCAGCCCGACCGCGCCGTCGGCGACGCCCTGCTCGACCAGCGGGTGCTGGCCGGCGTCGGGACGATGTTCATGGCCGAGACCCTGTTCGTGCGGGGCCTCAGCCCGTGGACGCCGGTGAGCGAGGTGGCCGACATCGAGGCGGTCGTCATCACCGCCCACCGCCTGCTGGACGCGAACCGGCACCGGGCCGTCCAGGCCACCACGGGCGACCTGCGACCGGGGCAGGCGACCTACGTCCATGCCCGCTCGGGACGACCCTGTCGACGCTGCGGCACGCCGGTGCGGGTGGCGATGATCGGCACGGCGCCACAGGCGCGGACGGCGTTCTACTGCCCGTCCTGCCAGCCCGGGCCGACGCCGACGGACGACGGGCGCAGGCAGCGCCCGCTGGGAGCGACCGCGCGTCGCACCCGGTCGCCGTACCGGACCTGAGTCAGGCTGCGCTGACGAGCGGGCGACGGGTGCCGACGGTGGGCAGTGCGGTCAGCCTGGTCTCGATCCGCTCGGCCACGGCGACCTTCTCGCTCACCTGGCTGAGCACGCGCGACAGCGGCAGGTCCAGAGCTCCGCAGATCGAGGCGAGCAGCTCGGAGGACGCCTCCTTCTGACCGCGCTCGACCTCGCTGAGGTAACCGAGCGAGACCCGTGCGGCAGCAGAGACCTCGCGCAGGGTGCGGCTCTGCTGCTGGCGCTGCTCGCGCAGCACGTCGCCGATCTCCTGACGCAGCAGCACCATGACGCCTCCCGGTCGCGGACGGACTCTCGCCCCCACCTCGGGGGTGACACCACGGTACCCCGTCGACGGCCGCGCACACCGGTCGGCTCGACCGGATCGGGCCAACCGGTCAGCGGTGCGCGGACGGCGGCTCTTCCCGGTCCCTTCGCAGCACCGCGGCGAGCTGGGTGAGCGCGGTCAGCACGGTCCGGCGCCGGACCGCGGCGCGATCGGCCGGGCCGGTCACCAGGGCGTCCACGACGACGGTGGGCCCCGGCGTCGCGATCGCCACCCAGACCGTGCCCGGCAGGTGCCCGTCCTGGGGGTCCGGGCCGGCGACGCCGGTCGTGGCCACGCCGTAGTCGGCGCCGAGCCGGTCGCGGACGCCCTCGGCCATCGACGCGGCCACCGCGGCGTCGACCGCGCCCACCCGTGCCAGCAGCGCGGCGTCCACCCCGAGCAGCTGGTGCTTCAGCTCGGTCGCGTACGCGATGACGCCGCCGCGATAGCAGGCGGAGGCGCCCGGGACGGCGGTGACCGCGGCCCCGAGCCAGCCACCGGTGAGGGACTCGGCAGTGGCCACGGTTCGGCCGGCAGCCTGCAGCAGCCGCACCACCTGGGCCGCGGCGTCGTCCACGGCCGGCTCGTCCACGCCGGTCACCGCTCGGACTGGACGCGCTCGCGGTCCGCTCGACGACGGTCACGGGCGGCTCGTCGCGCGACCGTCAGGTCGCTGGTGCGGCGCAGCCTGGCGGCGCGCAGCCCGTAGTCCGCACCGGTGACGAGGGCCACCACCACGGCGACGGCCAGGACCACCCCGGCGACGTCGTGCAGCACCTCGCCGAGCGGCAGGACGTACAGACCGATCGCGATGGCCTGCAGCAGAGTCTTGGCCTTGCCGCCCCGGCTGGCGGCCATCACCCCGTGCCGGATCACCATCAGGCGAAGCAGGGTGACGGCCAGCTCGCGCCCCAGGATCAGCACCGTGACCCACCAGGCGACCTCGCCCAGCACGAAGAGCCCGACCAGGCCCGCGGCGACCAGTGCCTTGTCGGCGATCGGGTCGGCGATCTTGCCGACGTCGGTGACCAGGCCGCGGCGGCGGGCCAGCTCACCGTCGTACCGGTCGGTGATCGCCGCGAGCGCGAACACCACGAACGCGGCCACCCGCCACCACGGGCGCGTCCCGTCCTGGTGCATCAATAGCACCCAGAACACCGGCACCAGCAGCAGCCGCAGGCCGGTCAGCCCGTTGGCGAGGTTCCAGTTGCTGACCCCTGCGGGAGTCTGCGGCGACCTCACTCGCGTAGCGGCTCGGCCACGAGGTCGACGCCCTCGCTGGCCACGACCATGGCCCGGACGACGTCCCCGACCGCGAGCGCCCCCGCGGGCAACCGGGTGGTGCCGTCGACGTCGGGGCCCTGGTGCAGGGCGCGGCCGTGAGCGGCGGGTCCGTTCTCGTCCAGAGCGTCGATCTCCTCGACGAGCACCTCGACGACCTCACCGATGCGCTCCTCGGCGCGCTGGGCGGTGAGCTGCTCGACCAGGTCGGTCAGGCGCGCGACCCGCTCGGCGACGACCGCCTCGGGCAGCTTGTTGTCGTACCCCTCCGCGGCAGTGCCGTCCTCGTCGCTGTAGCCGAACACCCCGACGACGTCCAGACGCGCGGCGGTCAAGAACTGCTCGAGCTCGACGACGTCGTCCTCGGTCTCACCGGGGAACCCCACGATGACGTTGCTGCGCACCCCGGCCAGCGGTGCCGCGGCGCGCACCTGGTCGAGCAGGGTGAGGAACGACGTGGCGTCACCGAAGCGCTGCATGCGGCGCAGCAGCGGGCCCGCCGCGTGCTGGAACGACAAGTCGAAGTACGGCACGACACCCGGCACCGTCGTCATGGCGGTCAGCAGGCTGGGCCGCATCTCGGCCGGCTGCAGGTACGACACGCGCACCCGCTGGACGCCGGGCACCGCGGTCAGCTCGGGCAGCAGCGTCTCGAGCAGCCGCAGGTCGCCCAGGTCCTTGCCGTACGACGTGGAGTTCTCGCTGACCAGGAAGAGCTCGCGCACCCCGCGCTCGGCCAGCCACGCCGCCTCGGCAAGCACGTCGGCGGGCCGGCGCGACAAGAACGCCCCGCGAAAGGCCGGGATCGCACAGAACGCGCAGCGCCGGTCGCAGCCGGAGGCGATCTTCAGCGGGGCCCAGGGGCGACCGTCGAGCCGGCGGCGCAGCACCCGCGGCCCGGACGCCGGGGCGACCCCCGCGGGCAGGTCGGGCTCGGTGCCGTGGCCGGGCACGGCGACGCCCGCACCCTGGCGGGTCGCGGGTGACAGCGGCAGCAGCGTGCGGCGGTCGCGCGGGGTGTGTGAGGCGGGGCGCTCACCGTTCAGGATCGCCGAGAGCTGGTCGGACAGGTCGGCGTAGGAGTCGAATCCGAGCACCGCGTCGGCCTCGGGCAGCGACCCGGCGAGCTGCTCGCCGTCCCGCTCGGCCAGGCAGCCCACGGCCACCACGGCCTGCGTGCGGGTGCCGGCGTCGGCCTTGAGGTCGGCCGCCTCCAGCAGCGCGTCGACCGAGTCCTTCTTGGCTGACTC
>JACMOY010000389.1 GCA_014377795.1 Actinomycetota bacterium
CGGCGGCGCAGGTGCTGCTGGCGTGGGAGGAGCCCGACCGGCTGCACCGCGGCCTGCAGGGCGCCCGGTTCACCGCGACCGCGCTGTCCGGCGTCCGCCGTCGCGGCTGGGCGCAGAGCGTCGGTGAGCGCGAGGCGGGTGTCGCGTCCGTGTCCGCCCCCGTGCGCGGTCCCACCGGGCGGGTGGTCGCGTCGGTGTCGATCTCCGGGCCGATCGAGCGCCTGTCGCGACAGCCCGGCCGCCTGCACGCCGCGTCCGTGATGGCCGGGGCCGCCAAGCTGAGCGAGGTGCTGCGTCGCAGCACGTGAGCGCGCTCGGGACGACGAAGGCCCCCGTCCACTGGACGGGGGCCTCACGACGTAGCCCCGACGGGATTCGAACCCGCGCTACCGCCTTGAGAGGGCGGCGTGCTAGGCCACTACACAACGGGGCCGTGCGCTCCGGTCGCTGCCGGAAGCGAGACGGGCGGTCTCGCGCTGGGGTACAAGGACTCGAACCTAGACTAACTGAACCAGAATCAGTCGTGCTGCCAATTACACCATACCCCATGGGGGTACCTCAGCCGGCTCCCGCCGACCCAAGGCCCGATTGCCGATACTAGCGGGCCCCAGGCGACCGCCCAAATCCGCTGCTGAGCCCCAACCAGCGGATCAGCTCGCTCAGGCTGCGGACGACCGGCAGCCCGGCCGGCGGCAGCGCGGGCACCAGCTCACGGGCGCCCGGGCAGCGCCGCCGCGACCCCGGCGCGCATGCCTCAACCCAGTCGGTGACGCAGTGCGCTCAGGCGGGCCAGAGACGAGTCACGGCCGAGGATCTGCATCGACTCGAACAGCGGGGGCGAGATGCGACGTCCGGTGACCCCCACCCGCAGCGGGCCGAAAGCGACCTTGGGCTTGAGGCCTAGCCCCTCGACCAGCGCTGTCCGCAACGCGGCCTCGATGTCGGCAGCCACCCACTGGTCGAGACCGCGCAGCGCGGTGATGGAGGAGTCCAGGGCCGCTGGGGCGTCCTCGCGCAGTGAGGCCGCTGCGTCGTCGGCGACCTGCAGGTCGTCGTCCGCCACGAACAGGAACGCCAGCATCCCCTCGGCCTCGGACAGCAGCTGCATGCGCTCCTGCACCAGGGGTGTGGCCTGGCGCCCCAGGTCGCGCTGCGCCGCCGTCGGCTCGGCAGGCAGCACCCCGGACAGCACCAGGTGCTCGGTGACTCGGCCGGCGAGGTCGTCGACGGACAGTGCGCGGACGTAGTGGCCGTTCAGCCAGGCCAGCTTGTCGAGGTCGAACACCGGCCCGACGGTGTTGACGCGGTGCCAGTCGAACGACTCGATCATCTCGGCGAACGAGAACACCTCGCGACCGTCGGGCATCGAGTAGCCCACCAGGGCGAGGAAGTTGCGCAGCGCCTCGGGCAGGTACCCCTGCTCGCGGAACCAGGTCAGCCGGGCAGCAGGGTTCTTGCGCTTGCTGATCTTGGACTTGTCGGTGTTGCGCAGCAACGGCATGTGCGCGTACGCGGGCAACGGCAGGCCCAGCCACTGGTGCAGCAGCACGTGCTTGGGCGTGCTGCTGATCCACTCCTCGCCGCGGACGACGTGCGTGATGGCCATCTCGTGGTCGTCCACGACGACGGCCAGGTGGTACGTCGGGAAGCCGTCCGCCTTCAGGATGACCTGGTCATCGGGGCGGGGGGCGCGCACCTCGCCGCGGATGATGTCCTGGAACACCAGCGGGGCGTCGTCCGGGATGAGCATGCGGACGACAGCCTGGTCGCTGAAGCCTGGCAGCTCGGCGCGCTGCTCGCGGGTCTTGCCCAGGCACAGGCGGTCGTAGCCGGTCGGCTGCTTGGCCTTCTGCTGGGCCTCGCGCATCTGCGCGAGGCGCTCAGGTGTGCACCAGCACAGGTAGGCGTGCCCGTCGGCCAGCAGCCGCTCGGCGTAGGGGCGGTAGTGGTCCAGGCGCTCGGACTGCCGGTACGGCGCGTAGGGGCCACCGCGGTCGGGCCCCTCGTCCCAGGTCAGACCCAGCCAGGTCAGCATGTCGTAGACCTGCCGCTCACTGTCGTCGCGGTAGCGGGCGCGGTCGGTGTCCTCGATCCGCAGCACGAACTGACCGCCCACCTGGCGCACGAACGCCAGGTTGAACAGCGCCATGTACGCGGTGCCGACGTGCGGGTCTCCCGTCGGCGAGGGGGCGACGCGCAGGCGGACCGGACCGGTTGGGCTCACGGCGTCAGACGCTATCGACGCGGGGGTGCTCGGTCCGCACCGCCCCGTCACCGAGCGCCCCGGGGTGGCGATCTCGGCGAGCCGGGGTCAAGATCGGGTATGCCCAACACCACGAGCGAGACGAGAATCCGTCCGAGCGCGACCCACCGCACCGGCGTCGGCGCCGCCCTGGCCCTCACCCTGCTCAGCGGCTCGGCCGTGGCTGCCGCGCCCGTCGCCTCGGCGGCGCCCCGCACCGCGGCGCACCAGCGGTATGCACCCGCCAGCGTGCCTCTGCCCGACGGGTTCCGGCCCGAGGGCATCACCTCCGGGCCCGGCACCGCCTTCTACGCCGGGTCCGTGGGCAACGGCGCCATCTGGCGCGGCGACCTACGCAGCAGCCACGGCGCGTACCTGCTGCCCGCCGCCGCCGGCCGCTCCCTGCGCGGGCTGCAGTACGACGCCCGCACCGGTCTGGTCTGGGCGGTCGGGAACGACGCCACCGGCTCAAAGGTCTGGGCCGTGAACGCCCGCACCGGCGCCGTCCTGCGCGCGATCGACGTACCCGGCGGCGAATTCCTCAACGACCTCGTCGTCACCCGGACCGCGGTCTGGGTGACCGACTCCCGGGTCGACCGACTGACTCGGGTGGCACTGACCGCGGCCGGCCGACCCACCGCGGCCACGCCGTCCTACCTGCCCCTGACCGGTGCGTGGCCTTCGACGACCCCCGCAGGCCTGGGCGCCAACGGGATCCGCCGGCTCGCCGACGGTCAGCTGGTCCTCAACAACAGCACCGCCGGTGGCCTGTTCAGCGTCGACACGCGCACCGGCGCGGCGATGGCGATCCCCGTGACCGGCGGCAACCCGCTGGTGAGCGGCGACGGCCTCGAGCTGCGCGGCGGCATCCTGTACGACGTCCGCGGATCGGGCACCTCGACCGTCACGGTGCTCACCCTGCGTCGCACCTCGAGCGGCTGGAAGGCAACCAGCCGCGGTGACATCACCTCGCCCCTGCTCGACGTCCCCTCGACGGTGACCCTGAACCACGGCGCGCTGTACGCCGTGAACGCGAGGTTCGGCGTCGCCTCACCGACGAAGGCGACCTACTCCGTGACGTGCCTGCCCCTGCGGCCGTAGAG
>JACMOY010000046.1 GCA_014377795.1 Actinomycetota bacterium
ACCAGGGCGCGGGTGCGGTGCAGGTTGCGTAGGTGCAGTGCTTGTCGCGGTTGATGATCGCGGTGCGCTGCTTGGTGGTGAAGGGGTAGCTGGTGTCGGCGACGTCCAGGGGGGTGCCGTCGGGGCCGGTCAGGGCCGCGACCAGGTCCGCGTCGCTGGACATCACCTGGGCGGCCAGGGGTGACAGGGGCCACCGGCCGGGCAGCTCGGGCACCCGCAGCGGCGCATCGCTGGATGGCTGGGTCTGGCCCAGCCCGAGGTGGGCGGCCAGGGTGTGGATGTCGACTGAGACGACGAGCCGGTTGGGGGACCCGTGCGCCCCCGGTAGCAGCCCGCCGCCGGCTGCACCGGTGCCCAGTCCGGTGGCTTGTAGGTGGGTGATCGCGGTTTGGAGGCCGTCGTGGGTGCGCATCGCGGCGGTGCGGGGGTCGGGGGTGCCATCGGTGGCGGGTTGGGGTGCGGACAGTGACTGCAGGACCCCGATCAGGGCGTGCCCGGCGGTCTTGGTCAACAGCCCCGCGGCGTGGCACATCCCCGAGGGCAGGGGGGTCACCGTGAAGGTCCGTGCCTGGTGCTGGGCGTCCTCGTCCCCCGCGAGGCGGTCGCCGTACCCGGGGTCCAGGGTCGCGGTCAGCGCGGTCGCGGCTTTGGCGACCTGGGTGGGGTCCAGCGGGGCGTGCGCCTGGTCACCCGCAGCACAGCCCAGCAGCAGGGACTGGGCCTCGGCCCGGGTCGCCTCGTCCACCACCCCGGCGGGGGTGTGCGGGGGTGAGAGCCGCTGGATCGCGTCCACGATGTGGGTGGCGTGCGCGGTGCTGATCGCCCCGGCCAGCACCGCCTCCCGAGTCGGGATCTGCTCGGTCGCGCCAGGGCCGGGGCCGGTGCTGGTGAACAGGGCGTCGGCCAGGTCCGCCCGCCGGGCCGCCTCACCGGCGGTGATGGCGATCAGTGACCGCACCCACCGCCCCGGCGCCGCCCGCCCCGTCCCGGCCCCCGCGGCGTGCGGCAGGCCCCGGGTGACGCCCTCGGCGATCGCGGCCAGCTGCACCCCCGCCAGTCGGGGGGCGAACGTCTCGGTCTGGACCACCAGTGCGGCGACCTCGGCGTCGCTGGCACGCCACGGGCCGACGTCGGCCAGGGCGTCCAGGGCAGTGCGCACAGCGTCCAGCGCCTCGCCCACTTGACCCCGGTTATCGTTCACGTGTTCTATTCTAGAGAGGGCCACCGACAACCACCAGAGCCCCGACCAAATCTGTGGACAGTGATGATTGGGTGCACGAACAGCACCGCTGCTGGGCCTGACCCATCTGTGGACTGGCCCTGGTGCCTTACACATGAACCGTCGCCCTAGCAGCGGTGTCCGGGCGCGCGACAGCCGGACGGCCGTGACCTCATAGGAGCCTGGCAAGAGGCCCCGTCACTGTCCTGTCCGCCCGTCCGGCTGCGCGTGCCATCCCACTTCGAGCAGGCATGGCGCATGAGCACGATCGCAGGGCGCCCCAGCACTGTCACCGTCGGCGTTGACACCCACCTGGACATCCACGTGGCAGCGGTGCTGGACGGCATTGGGCGGCTGCTTGGCAGCGACGGCTTCGCCACCAGCCCGGCCGGCAACGCCGAACTGATCGCTTGGGCTGAGCAGCACGCCACCATCGGCCAGGTCGGAGTTGACGGCACCGGCGCCTAAGGCGCGCAGTTGACCCGCGACCTCCAGCGAGCCGGACATCTGGTCATTGAGGTCGACCGCCCCGACCGAACAGGCGCGCCGCGCCCGCGGCAAGGATGACCACCTCGACGCCGAGGCCGCCGCCCGTGCCGTGCTCTCGGGCCGGGCGAGCACCACTGCCAAGAGCCGCACCGGCCTGATCGAGGCCATCCGCGCGCTGCGCGTGGCTCGGCGCACCAGCGTGTCCGGACGCACCGCGGCGATGAACCAACTCAAGGCGCTGCTGATCACCGCTTCGGGCGACCCGCGTGCAGCTTCGGACGCTGACCTCAGCCCAGCTGGTCACGACCGCAGCACGGCTACGCCGCCACGACGATCTGTCCGACCCGCTCGCCGCCACCAAGTACGCCATGCGCGAGATCGCACTGCGCCACCAGTTCCTCACCGACCAGCTCAAGCGGCTCGACAAGCACCTGACCGCCTTGGTGAACGCCGCTGCCCCCACCCTCGTCGCCCGTCACGGCGTCGGAACCGACACCGCCGGCGCGCTGGGCGTCGCGCTGGGCGACAACCCCGGCCGGTTGCGCAACGAAGGCTCGTTCGCGCACCTGTGCGGCGTCGCCCCGCTGCCCGCTTCCAGCGGCAAAACCACCGGTCGGCACCGTCTGAACCGCGGTGGGAAAAGACAGGCCAACAACGCCCTGTGGCGCATCGTGCTCGTACGCATGGGCACCGACCAACGCACCAAGGACTACGTCGCCCGCCGCACCACCCAAGGACTCAGCAAGCCCGAGATCATGCGCTGCCTCAAGCGCTACGTCGCCCGCGAGGTCTACTCAGCAATCGCACCGGAGTTCTCCCCCGCAGCCCCTTGACACGCAATAGGAGCTTCAACCCTCGAGGACTCAGACGTGCCGCACCCAGAGGTTCTCCTCGACGTACGTGCCGACATCGTCCTCGAGGTCGATGTCGACCAGGTTCAGGGCGTCCGGGACGACGTACCGACCCGACTCCGGGAACACCATGGCGGTCCACGACTCCCACTCCGCGACGGTGCCGGTGATGACCATGGACCGCGGCGCTGGCCCGAGGACCGTGGCCCCCAGCCGCTGGTGGGTGCGCAGCCACGGGTCGACGGACAGCCCGTCCGCACGCGTCCAGGTCGCGAACCGTGACATCGGCACCAGGGGGTAGCGCGCCTTCGTCGTCGGTCGCAGCGGGGCGACGACGTGCACCAGGCCGGCGTCCGCCGCTCGACGTCGGAGCGCTGACAGCACCTCGCCAGCCAAGCCACGTCGGCCCTCATCCTGGGCGACTGCGGCGGCCATCAGACACAGCGTCGTGACGTCGACTCCGGACTCGTGACCGTCTACCGCCCGGGCCAGGGCGCCGTCGTACCCCTCGGGCAGGTCGGCCACGCTGCCGTCCCAGGCGATCGGCACCCCCCACCCACCTGCGACGACGCGCCCCCCGTCCAGCAGCAGCACGTCGTACTGCGGGAAGTACGTGCACACCCGCGCCACGAGCTGCGTGGCGACCGGGTCGTGGAAGACGAACTCGGGCCACGTCACCCGAAAGGCCTCGGCCGCCTGCTGCTCCAGGTCGGGCCGGTCGGCGCTGGTGACGACGTCCATGCCGTCACCGTAGGCGCTGGGTCACGCGCGACGGGCCGGTCGACCTATCCTGGTTGACGTGGCCGAGGACGCGAAGGGGGCCAGGAGGCCTGCGCGCGCAGGTCATCCGCGAGGTCGCCGGCCCCAGCGCCGCGGGGTCAGCCCCGAGCAGCTCGAGCTGCGCCGGGCGGCGGTGCCCGAGCTGGCCTACCCCGAGCAGCTGCCCGTCTCGGCGGTCCGCGGGCAGATCGCGGCCGCGATCCGCGACCACCAGGTCGTGATCGTCGCCGGCGAGACCGGGTCGGGCAAGACCACCCAGCTGCCCAAGATCTGCCTCGAGCTCGGCCGCGGTGTCACGGGGATGATCGGCCACACCCAGCCGCGCCGGATCGCGGCCCGCACCGTCGCCGAGCGCATCGCCGAGGAGACGGGAACCGAGCTGGGCGGCGCCATCGGGTGGAGCGTGCGGTTCACCGACCGCACGAGCGAGACGACCCTGGTCAAGGTGATGACCGACGGCATCCTGCACGCCGAGATCCAGCGCGACCGCACGCTGAGCCGCTACGACACGCTGATCCTGGACGAGGCGCACGAGCGCAGC
>JACMOY010000390.1 GCA_014377795.1 Actinomycetota bacterium
AGGGCCGACGTCGGTGCGTACGCCGACAGGTCGCTCACGTCGTACCCGCCAGCAGGTCCGACGCCCCGACCACCAGGGCCGACGGTGGCCGCCAGGCGAAGACGCCGGGCACCGAGCCGTCCGCGGCGACCACACCCGGCCCGGACATGCCGCGCAGGAACAGGTACAGCGACCCGCCGAGATGGACGTCGGGGTCGTAGCCGGGCTGGCGCCAGCGCAGGTACCTGTGCAGCGCGACGCCGTACAACAGCGCCTGCAACGGGTAGTGCGCCTCGATCATCGCGGTCTGCATGGCCTCGTGCCGGTAGTGCCAGGCGGTCAGTGGCTCGACGTACCCGCCCAGGCGGTTGGTCTTGTAGTCGACGACGAGGTACGTCGGTGTGCCGCCGACGCGCAGCCGCAGCACGGCGTCGATGCTGCCGGTGAGGTAACCCCGCAGGGGTGCCGGGTCGAGAGCCGCCAGCTCGTCTGCGTACCCCGACAGGACGCCGGTGCTGCAGTGCCTGCGCCACAACGGAACCAGCCCCGACAGCACCGGACGAATCGCGAGCGGCTCGTCCCCACCGGCCAGCGGCAGCTCGAAGTCCAGCTCGGGCAGCCGGTCGCTGCTGCTCAGCTCGGCCAGCGAAATACCACCGGCGAGCATCCCGAGCGGCGTCCGCAGGGCGGTGACGAGCGCGTCGGTGAGGACGCTGACGTCGGTGCCCGGTGCCGACCGTGCGACGTTCAGCGCCACCGCCGCCCGCACCCCGGCCTCGTCGTGGGCGTCCTCGATCTGCTCCAACGCGGCGTGCACCAGGGTGCCGAAGCCCGTGCCCCCGGGCAGCTCGTCCCAGGCGGACGGCACCGCCCGCAGGGCAGTGTCGGCAGTACCGTCAGCCTCGGCGACGTCGGTGTCGGCCTCGTCGTCCTTCTGCGCCACCTCGGGCTCACTGCCCATCCGCTGGTCGTGCGCGGCTGCGGTGAGCGCGCTGTACGACGTTCGCCGCCAGGTGGTGTCAAGGGCGCGGTCGAGCGTGGCGACCGACAGGGCCGCGGACGTCGGTGCCGGCGGCTCGTAGCGGCCCACCGGTCGCGACTGGACCAGCTCGACCGCAAGGTGCTCGGTGGCGAGCCCGCGGAACGCCTGCAGGGCGACGGAGTCGGCGGGCACCGGGATCTTGGTCGGGGCCACCGTCGCCGGGTCGCGGTGCAGCAGCAGACGGTGCAGGGCGGAGGTCACCGTGTTCGCCGTCGGCGCCCACCAGGTGACGAGGTGCCCCATGGCTCGGGTGAGACCGACGTACGCCAGGCGCAGGTCGTCGCCGGCCCCCTCGGCCTTGCCCTGTGCCACGTGGGCGGCCCACCCCGGCCCGGTGGGCCCGCCGACGTCGCGCACCCGGCCGTGTTCGTCGTGGAACGCCGCCGTGGCCGGTTCGTTGCCCGGCCAGCGGTTCCACCCGAACGGCATCATGACGACGGGGAACTCCAGGCCCTTGCTGGTGTGCACCGTGATGACCTGCACCGCCGCGGCGTCCGAGTCCAGCCGGCGGCTGCGCTCGAGCGCGCCGGCCTCGCGCGCGGCCTCGTCCCGACGGGCTCGCAGCCAGGTGACCAGGGCGCTCAGCCCGCGCTGCTCGTGCTGGGCGACCTCGTGCAGCACCTGCGCCAGGTGACGCAGGTCGGTCAGCAGCCGCTCACCACCGTCGAAGGCGAGCAGCCGCGGCTGCAGCGAGCGCTCGGCCGACACGGCCTCGAAGACGGCTGCGACCCCGCGCTCATCCAGCAGCCGGGACCAGGCCCGCAGCTGCAGCGCCAGCTCGGTGATCGACCCGTCGTCGGGATCGGCCACCTGCGCTGCGGGCAGTCCGGCGAACGGACCCAGCGCGAGACGGGCCACCCGCGCGGTGCGGTGTGGTTGCTCGAGCGCCTCGAGCAGCAGCTGCCACTGCTCTGCTGCGGGGGTGGCGAAGACGCTGGTGCGGCCGGTGACGACGACGGGAACGCCTGCTGCGCGCAGACCCGCGCTGACCTGCTCGGCCTGCTTGTTGGTGCGCACCAGGACCGCGATGTCACCGGGGACGACGGCGCGCTGGGGGCCACCGTCGCGAGGGTTCAGGCGGGCGCACTCGAGTGTCCGGACGACCTCGGCCGCCACGTCGTGCACGATCGAGTCGACGGCGACCTGGGTCGGCAGCAGCTTGCCCGGCGCTGTCAGCCCCTCACGCGGCAGCACGCGCAACCGCACCGGCGCCGGCGTCCCGTCCACCTCGATCAGCCGCCCCTGGTGCACAGCCTCGACCGGCCCGACCCTGATCCGTGGGTCACCCAGTGCCGCGCCACCGAACACCGCATCGAGACCGGCGACCAGAGCGGCGTCGCTGCGAAAGCTGGTGGGCAGCGTGTGCACGGCGCCGGCCACGTCGCGGGCGCTGAGGTAGGCGTGGACGTCGGCGCCGCGGAACGCGTAGATCGCCTGCTTCGGGTCGCCGATCAGCACGAGCGTGCGGTGGCCGTGGAACGGGATGCGCAGGATCGACCACTGGACCGGGTCGGTGTCCTGGAACTCGTCCACGAGGACGATGCGGTATCGGTCTCGAAGGCGTTGCACCGCAACGGGTCCGGTGACCTCGGCCTGCAGGGTGCCGTCGAGGCGCGAGAGCAGGTCGTCGTAGTCGAACAGGTGCAGGCGGCGCTTTCGGGCCTCGACCTCGGTGCGCACCGCGGACGCGATGCGGGTGCGTAGACCGTGCGGCGTCGTCGGGTCGGCGTCAGCCGGAGTGGGCACCAGCAGGGTGCCGGGGTCGCGGACGGCGACGTCCACCGCCAGTGACCGGAACTGCTCGATGGTCAGCTCAGGCGCCCCCGCTCCGGCGACGCCCCACTTGCGCAGGTAGAGGTCGTCGGCCACCTCGCGCACCAGGTCGCCGATGCCCTCGACCAGCTGGGCGCCGGGGTCGTGGTCACCCGCGGTCCCCAGCGCAGCCAGCACCTGCTGGCAGAAGCCGTGCGTCGTCGTGACGGTCGCCGCGTCGAAGTCGGCCAGCGCCTCCTGCACGCGCCGGTGACGGCGATCGGTCTCGTCGGTGGGAGCCGCCGCGAGATGCGCCAGCACGCTGTCGCGAGGGTCGACGTCCTGGGGCCGGGCCAGCCCCTCGCGCACGCTGACCAGCCGCTCTCGCACCCGCTCGCGCAGCTCGCGGGTGGACTCACGGCTGAAGCTGACGACGAGCAGCTCGTCCATCGTCGCCACCCCCTCGGCGACGTAGCGGGCGACGAGCGCGGCGATGGTGAAGGTCTTGCCGGTGCCGGCACTGGCCTCGTGCACGGTGGTGCCGGTGGGCAGCGGCCCGAGCATCGCGAACCGATCGGGGATCGGCTCGCCGAGCGGCAGAGAGAGTCGGTGGTCGGTCATCCGGTGGCCACGACCTCGACGGCGAGCAGCCGGTCCCACAGCCGGCGGGACAGCTGACCGAACCGGTCGGTCTCGTCGGCGTACCAGGACTCACCCGGCCACGGCTCCTGCGCCGTCAGCGCCGACAGCGGCGCCAGGTCGCCGAGCAGCAGCCGGTGCTCGTCGTCCGCCTGCTCACCGGGATACATGCCGCCTGCCCAGTCCCTGGCCGCCGCCTCTCGGGCCAGATCGACGTCGATGCCCCGGTCGCGACGTGAGGCGTACTCGGCCGCGGTCTTCACGGGCAGCGGCAATGGTGCGCGCAAACCGCTGCGGTACAACGCAACCAGCTCCTCGACGGCCGGCAGCGCGTCGTCCGGCGTCACCAGCTGCATCGTGCTCCGCCGCGAGCCCCCTTTGCTGCGGCCCACCGCTGCGGCGCGCCAGGACCGATCCGGACGGGTGGCGGCGAGCGCGACCAGGTCGACCCAGGCCTGCAGCCGGTGCTTGGCCGACAGCGTCGAGTACGTCGTGGACAGCACCACGTCACCCCGGACGCCGGTGACCGTGCCGGTCAGTCGAGTCCCGTCACCGAGCCGGACGTCGACGTCGTACGCCTCGGGCTCGTCAGCCAGCTCGGCGCTGCAGGCGCGCGCGACCGCCTCGGCCTGGCCACCGATCTCGGCCATGACGCGGTCGGCGAGCGGGCCCGGTGGCAGCGTGCCCGCGTGCCGCTCCAGGTCGACGATGGCCGACGGCGCGTGCCCAGCGAGCAGGCGGCGCAGCACCCGGTCGCCGATCGCCCACTTCTGCAGGGAATCGAGCTCGATCGGCAGGGCGTCGTCGGGCTCTTGCTCGGCCCACGCGGTCGCAACGCCGAGCCGCTGGCGGAGGAACCCCTTCGCCGGGTGCTGCAGCAGCCGGTGCAGGTCGGCGAGCTCGACGTCGGCCGGGGGCAGGGCTGTCAGTGGCCGCGGCAGGAAGGTCTGCGCTGAACGACGATCGGCGGCGCCGGCGCGCGCCCCGGACAGAGCGACCGGGTCGAAGCTGAACGGCCCCGGGGCTGCGAGCGCCCCGGCGACGAAGTTGCGAGAGTCGAACGGCTGCAACGGGTGCCGGGTGGTGACGATGTCCCGCACCCGGCCGCCACCGGGCACCACTGCCGTGCGGTCGAGCGCGTCGAGCAGCTCGCCCAGTGGCACGGCGGGCACGATCTCGGCGCCGGTGCGCTCGTCGGCGCCGGAGTAGGCGATCACCAGGTGCTGCTCGGCTGCCAGCACCGCGTCGAGCAGCAGCTGACGGTCCTCGCTGCGCGGGTCGCGCTCACCGACCCAGGGGTCACGGGCCAGGACGTCGTCGCCGTCCCGCAGGCTCTGGCGCGGGAACGCGCCGTCGTCCAGGCCGATCAGGCACACGACGCGGTGCGGTACGGAGCGCATCGGTACCAGCGTGCAGACGGTCAAGGTGCCGGTGCGGAAGCTGGCGCGGGTGGGCCGGCCGGACAGCGAGTCCTGCAGCGCGCTGCGGACGTCGGCGAGTGTCGTCAGCACCTCGCTGCCCCCGGCGGCATCCGCGATCGCAGCGAGCTCGCCGGCGAGCTGGGCCTGCTGCCACGAGTCCCTCGGGGCGGTTCCCGCCAACCCCAGGACGGCGTCGAGCAGACCCTCGGCCCACTGCCCGGGGGTGTGCGCGTCCGACATCAGCTGCTGCGCGGCGTCCAGCCGGTCGACGAGCTCGGCGAAGCGGCCGAGCAGCTCGATGTCCGCGGAGTCGACGTCGTCCACCGGCAGTGCGTCGCCGAACTGGGTCGACTCGCCCTCGACCGCGACACCCAGCAGCAGCCGGTCGACCCCCTCGCGCCAGGTGCCCTGCGGGACGGCACCGAGCCTCCACGAGGCTCGGTGGGACGGGTGCAGTCCCCAGCGGACGCCGGCCGAGACCACCCAGGTGCGCAGGCGGTCGAGAGCGTCGTCGTCGAAGCCGAATCGTTGTCGCACAGCGGATCTGGCGATCAGGTCGAGAACCTCGGGCGCGGTCAGTCGCGACGTCCCGAGGTCGAGCAACAGCGACAGGACGTCGATCAGCGGGTTGGTCTGGCGCAGAGCGCGGTCGGCGATGCGCACCCGCAGCCGCGACGCCGGGTGCACGCCGTCACCCTCGGCGCCGAGCGAGAAGGCCGCGGCGACCAGCGGGGCGAACGCCTCGACGTCCGGGCACATCACGAGGACGTCGCGCGGTTCGAGCGCAGGGTCGTCGGCCAGCAGACCGAGCACGACCTCGCGCAGCACCTCGACCTGACGGGTGCGGCCGTGGCACGCGTGCACCTGCACGCTGCGGTCACCGTCGGCCAGGGCCGGCGGTGACCCCGGCACGCGGTCAGCGGCGAGGTCGTCCTTGAGCCGGCCCAGCAGCGATGCGGTCAGGGGGGCTGACTCGTGCTGGACGACGGTGGCGTCCGGCGCGCACCGGCGCACCACGTGCTGCAGCTCGACCAGGTCGCGTGCCATCGAGGCCAGCAGCGGGTTGACGAGCCGTCGGGTCGTCGGATCGTCGGCTCGCCGGTGCACCTCGCCCGCGGCCGCGGCCAGCTCCCACAAGGCGGGTGAGGGGTGGTGCAGCCACAGGTGGACGTCGCGGTGCTCGGCGAGTGCGGTCAGCACCTGCAGCCGCGCCGGCGACAGCCGGCTGACGCCGAACACGGAGAGCCGGTCGGGCAGGTCGGCCAGGGCCGGGTCGCTGCGCAGCCGGGCGCACGCGTCGTCCAGCAGCTCGGCGGGCGCCGGCCCGAGGCGCTCGCGCAGCGACCGCCACAGCTCGGGCTGCCAGCCCAGGTCGGCGGGCAGCGCGCAGCCGTCGCCGAGCTCGTCGCGACCCTGCGCCCACGCCTGCATCATCGTCGGGCGGGCGTGACCGTAGGCGTCGAACGACCTCGCGAGCGCAGCCGAGACGGCGAACCGGCGTCCGTCGACGGCGTGGCTGCCGGCCAGGTGCCGGGCGAGCGTGCTGGCCCAGGGTGCGGCCAGGTGGGCGTCGATCACCTCGAGCAGCGGCCAGACGGCTCGGGCCGGCTGCCACCGCTCGACCGAGGCCGCGTGCTCGGGCGAGGCCCGCTGGACGGCTTCGTCGACCAGCGACGACGGCCGCGGGAACCGCACGTTGGCGCACACTCCGTCCCCGTCGTCCGCGCCGAGGACGTGCGAGAGCCGCTGCGCCAACCATCGCTCGACGCCCTTCGCGGGGACGGCGACCACCTCGGGGGTGAAGGGGTCGGCCGGGGGTGTCATCAGCACCTCGGCGAGAGCGCGCGCGGGCACCGAGCCGCTCCTCGCGCGGTGCACGATCAGCACGTTCTCCCCCCCTCCGCCACCTGCGCCCACACCCTACTGAGAGCCCGGTAAGGCGGACTGCCACCGTGGCTCTCGGTCACCGGACGTCACGCGACGACCCCGCCCAGGGCAGGATGTGAGGGTGCGGACGACGGATGGGCTGACGGCAGACGGGGTCGCTGCGGCGCGACTGCTGCCCCCGGGCGGTCACCTGGCGACGCTGGATCGGCTCACCGACCTGGCGCAGCGGCTGCTGTCGACCCCGCAGTCTCCGGTCGCGGTGCAGGTGTCGTTGCTGACCGACGTGCAGACGGTCGCTGCGGGCACGGGCCTGCCCGCGGGTGTGGTCGGGGCACAGAGCCCCGCAGCGGACTCGTTGTGCACCGTCGCCGAGCGTGGCCCGCTGGTGGTCCAGGACGCCCGCAGCGACGCGCGCGTGGCCCAGCTCGCACCGGTGACGTCCGGGGCGGTCGGGGCGTACCTCGGGGTGCCACTGACCGTTGACGGCGGGGACGTCGTGGGTGCTCTGTGCGCCTTCGGCCCGGCCGCGCGCGCCTGGACGCCGCAGGACGTCGCGCTGCTGGAGGAGCTCGCGGGCGCGGTCGTGGCCCAGCTCGAGCTGCAGGCGCTGACCGTCGAGTTCGAAGCCAGTCGGCTGCGGTGGGAGATGGCGACCGAGGCGGCCGAGGTCGGCTCGTTCGACGTGGACCTGCCGACCGGTCGGCTGGACTGGGACGCGCGGATGCAGACCCTGTTCGGCTACCCCGCCGGCTCCGTCCAGTCCGACGTGGAGGGGGGGTTCAGCCGGATCCACCCGCACGACCGACCGGCGCTCGATCAGGCCGTCGGTGCGGCGATCCAGACGTGCGGAGCGTTCCGAGCCGAGTACCGCGTGCTGCTGCCCGACGGGGACCAGCGCTGGCTGTCGGCACGAGGTCGAGCCCTGGCCGGCGAGGACGGCGGTGCCGCCGTACGCCTGCTGGGGGCCGCGCACGACGTCACCGAGATGCACACGGCGCGCGAGCAGGCAGCCCGGTTGGTCGAGACGATGACCACGGGCTTCGCCGCCATCGATGGCCAGTGGCGGTTGACCTACGTGAACCGCACCGCCGAGCGGATCATCGGGACGACCGCCGCCGAGGTCATCGGCCGCGAGCTGTGGGAGCTGTTCCCCGGCCTGGAGGACACCGACTTCGGCGAGCGCTACCGCCACGCCCGACAGACCGGTGAGACCGTCGAGTTCGAGGCGTACTACGCCCACCTGGGGCGCTGGTTCGAGGTGCGGGCGGTCCCCGACGCGGGTGGCCTCGCGCTGTACTTCCTGGACGTCACGGCCCGCCGTGACGACCGCGCCCGAGCGGAGGCCGCGACCGCCCGTCTGGAGCTGCTGTCGCTGGTCAGTGCCGAGCTCGTGGCGGCCGGGCTGGCCGTCGAGGACGCCGTCGCCCGGCTCGCCGAGCTCGTCGTGCCTGGTCTGGCCGGCTGGTGCGTCGTCTCACTCATCGACGACGAGCAGATCCGGGACGTCGGCAGCTGGCACCGTGAGGCGTCCCTGCGTCCGGTGGTCGAGAGCTACGTCTCGAACCGGCTCGACGGACGTGTTGACCTCGGTGCGGTGCAACGGGCCTGGAAGACCGGACGGCCGGCCGTGATCGTCACCCGGGCGACCGACGTCGTCCTGCCGACGCTGGGGTCCGAGGCGGCGAGGACCAGCCTGTCGCAGCTGGCTCCGGAGTCGGTGGTGGCCGTGCCGATGACCGCCCGCGGCCAGATCACCGGGACCCTCGCGCTGTGCCGCGGGGCGGACCGTCCGCCGATGTC
>JACMOY010000391.1 GCA_014377795.1 Actinomycetota bacterium
CCGGATAGGCCCGCGCGCGCACCGACGACGTGCGGTCGTCGAGCCCGAAGACGACGGCGTCCGGGGTGAACTGGTCGATCGCCTCCAGGATCTGGCGCACCATGCCGTGCAGGGCCCACACCGGGCGGCCGGCACGGTCGACGAGGCCGGTGCCGGCGCGGGCATGGTGGTTGCGGTGCAGCAACGACGGGGCATCGACGGCGAGCAACAGCCGCGGCTCGTCGGGCTCGGAGGTGGGGCTGCGGGGAGGGGGCATGGCGGGGGGCCAGCCTACGGCCGCTCAGACCAGCGCGGGAGTCACCTGACGCGAGGCTCGCTCGCGAGTGTGTCCGACGATGCGCGCGCCGACGTACAGAGTGAACGAGATGGTGGTGACGTAGGGGCTGATCGGGATCGACGTGCCGAGCGCGAGCAGGATCCCGCCGATCATCGACGTCAGGGCGAACACCGTGGAGAGCAACGGCATGACGACCGGCGAGGTGCTGAGCCTCATCGCGGCAGCCGCGGGGGTGCAGAGCAGGGCGAGCACGAGCAGCGCGCCGACAACCTGCACGGCGACCGCCACTGTGCAGCCGAGCAGCAGCATGAAGAGGCCGTGGAGCAGGAGTACGGGCACCCCACGGGCAGCGGCAACCTCCGGGTCGATGCTGGCGAACATCAGCGGGCGCCAGATCACGGCGAGCACGGCCAGCACCACCACGCAGGTGAGCGCCAGGGTCAGCAGCGACGAGTCGTCGATGGCGACGATCTGCCCGGTGAGCAGTCCGAACTTATTGGCTGCGCGACCCTGGTAGAGCGCGAGGAACAAGATCCCGAGGCCGAGACCGAACGGCATCAGCACGCCGATGGCCGAGTTGCGCTCCCGTGCCCGGGCGCCCAGGGCCCCGATGAGGCCGGCCGCGATCAGCGAGCCGACGAACGAGCCCGCCACGACGCTGCCGCCGAGCAGCAACGCGCCGGCCGCCCCGGCGAACGACAGCTCGCTGATGCCGTGCACGGCGAACGGCTGGTCGCGAGCGATCACGAATACGCCCATCAGGCCACCGAGGAGGCCGAGGGCTGCGCCGGCCCACAGGGTGTTGCGCACCAGGGGGAGCAGCTCGCCGTAGTCGGAGAAGTTGACGAGGTCGTGCCACGCGATCCCGGCGACGAGCGGCATCACACGGCGACCGGTGCGTCGCAGAGCACGGCCAGCCGGTCGTGGCGTCGTACGACGTCGACAGGACTGCCGTAGAGACGCGACAGCACGTCGCCGCGGAAGACCTCGTCGGGGGAGCCGAGCACGAACCGACCGTCGAGCAGGTAGAGCACGCGGTCGGTGACGGCGAGCACGGGGTTGATCTCGTGCGTCACGAAGACGATCGAGGTGCCGTGGAGGCGCCGTCGTCGATCGAGCAGCTCCACGACGCGGGCCTGGTGGCGCGGGTCGAGCGAGAGCAGCGGTTCGTCACACAACAGGACGACCGGGTCGCTCGCGAGGGCCTGGGCCACTCGGAGCCGCTGTTGCTCGCCGCCGGACATCTTCCCGAGCGGCTTGTCGGCCAGGTGGGCGGCGTCGACCTGCACGAGCAGGGCGACGACGACGCGGTGGCGGCGCGGCGACGGCAGCC
>JACMOY010000392.1 GCA_014377795.1 Actinomycetota bacterium
CGTGCAGCGCCGTGCCGGTGGGGTCGCCGGCGCGATAGAGCACGACCGGCTGGCCGAGCGGTGCCGGCACGGTGACGGTCACCGGCAGCGGCGGCTCGGTCGCGTCGGGCCCCTTGGCCGGGGGCGGCGGGACGTCGGCGGGCGGGGCGGGCACCGGCTTGTCGCCGGTGCGGGTCGGCTTTGGCGTGGCGACGGCCACCGGCGGGCCGGCGTACGTGCGCCCGGTGAACAGCTCGACCCAGCGGCCGGCCGGCAGCACGGCGCGCACCTCGCGCTGACCCTCGTGCACGACCGGCACGACCAGCAGCGCGGACCCGAAGAAGTACTCCTCGTCGGCGCCCGCCTGGCGGACGTTGGTGTCCTCGAGCCAGAACGGTCGGACGACGGGCAGCCCGGTGACCGACGCCTGGGCCATGACCTCGCGCCGGTAGGACGCGGTGGCCGCGAACAACCGGCTGGCCCGGGCAAAAGCCTTCAGGCGGGCGGGCGAGTCCCAGACCTGCGGCATCGCACCGGGCGAGTCGCCGTCCTCGCTGCGCAGCAACGAGCCGAACGCCTCGAGCTCGCCCCACCGCGCGAGCAGCTCGTCGGTGCGAGCTGCCCTGCCCTGCAACGGGATCGAGGGCGAGGTCCACCCGCCGACTCCGGACGAGAGCTGGGTCATCCCCGACAGGCCGCCGCTGAGCTTGGCCGCCAGGACGCTGGCCAGGCCGTCCGCCAACGACCAGTCGCTGACCTGCTCGGACTGGTTGAAGGCGCCAGTGACCCAGCCGGGGGTGCGCTCGGCCGCGGTGTCCTGCAGCACCAGGCAGCCCTCGACACCCGAGGCCCGGCACGCAGCGTCCGTGAGCTGGGCCCATCGGGTCGGCCAGTTGTCGTGCTCGGTCGAGGCGTCGCCGTGGGCCAGCCGTGCGTCCATCGGCAGCTCGTCACCGCCGAGCGCCAGGACACCGCTGAGCCCGTCGGCCCTGATGCGGTTGCCGAGAACCGTTGCGTACCAACGGAAGGCATCCTGGTTGGTCAGGTCGACCAGGTTCAGGGCGCCCACCAGCCAGCCGCGCGCCCGCGCCTGCACCAGGTCCGCACCGCTCACCTCTGGTCGGGCGGTGGCCATCGTGCGCACGCCCTGCCGACCCAGCTCGGCCACCAGCGCGTCCCAGTCGGGGTACACGCGCCGGTCACCACCGTCGCGCACCAGCACAGCCGACAGCACAGCGCCGTTGTCCCGCAGCGCTTTCACGGCAGCTCGCACCCTCGCCGAGCCTCCGCGCACCCCGACCACCGCGCCGGACGTCGACCACTCGGGCGCCGCAGGCATGTGCCCCACGTCGTCGGTGTGCTGCTTCACCAGCTCGCGCGGGGTCGCTGCGTCGTACAGGCGGGCGCGCAGGTGCTGCTCCCACACCGAGACATCGACCCGCCCGTCGTGGTTGAGGTCGACCACCGAGTACGCCGTGCTGTCGAGCCCGAACCCCGACAGGTCGCTGGACAGGTAGAACGGCATCGGCGCCGGCGTCGTCGCCGCGTCGCCACCGCGGGCGTTGGGCGACAACAGGTCCTGGCGCAGCGTGAGCGGCTGCTCGCCGCGGCCGACGCCCTGGGCCCGGGTGACGACCGGCCAGCGGCCGGTGCGATGGCCCGGGTGGGCGAACTGCTCGCCGAGCCCGCGGAACGTGAAGCCCGGCCGGCGGTACTCGTGGACGGCGACGACGTCCGCGCCGGGCACGTCGGCCTCAAGCACGACCCGCGAGTCGGCCAACCGCCGGGTCACGGTCACCGTCAGGGGCCGTGAGGTCGTGTCGCCGTCGAAGACCCGCCCGATGAACCTCACGACGTTGGAGTCGTGGCTGCGGTCGGTGATCCGCACGTTGCCAAGCCTGGTGTCGACGACCTCGCGGGCGCGCAGCACGCCCCCGCCGGCGTCGGCGCCGCGCCAGTCGAGGTGGCCGAGGCCCGCGGTCACCAGGGCGCCGCGGTCGACGCTCTGCCAGATGATCGCGCTGCGCCGGCTGATCGTGAGGCCGCCGGGGCCGAGCACGACGTAGACGCCGTCCCCCAGCGCGACGTCACCGCGAGCGACCCGGTCGACCTGCAGCAGGCCCGGCTCGAGGTCGACGGCGTCGCGGGCCTCGCGCAGCGCCGGGTAGCCCGCCATGAGACCGACGCCGGCGACCGTCGGCAGCGCCACCACGACCGCGGCGACGATGATGGCCACCCGCGACGCACGCACCTTCCGAGCATGCCACCCTCGACAGTCGTGGCACGCCAGCAGCGACCGGTCGGGACGATCACCCGCGGCACCACCAACCCCAACCGCCTGCGCCGCAGCGACCGCTGGCTGTGCGCCGAGCACGCGACCGCACTGCGGACCGCGGCCGACCCGCTGGTCGTCGACCTCGGCTACGGCGCGACCCCCGTGACCGCCGTCGAGCTGCTGTCGCGGCTGCGGCGGGTGCGGCCGGACGTCGAGGTGGTCGGTGTCGAGATCGACCCGGCGCGGGTCGAGGCGGCCCAACCGCTCGCCGGGCCGGGGCTGAGCTTCGCGCTGGGCGGCTTCGAGGTGCCTGTGCCCGGCGGTCGCCGACCGCTCGTCGTGCGCGCGTTCAACGTGCTGCGTCAGTACGACGAGGTGGCCGTCGGGCCGGCCTGGACGACGGTGCGCGGCCGGCTCGCCGACGGCGGGCTGCTCGTCGACGGCACCTGCGACGAGCTCGGACGCCGGGCCGCCTGGGTCAGCGTCGAGGCGGCGGCCGGCCCGGTGTCGCTGACCCTGTCGCAGCGGCTCGCCGGGCTGCAGCGACCCTCCGACGTGGCCGAGCGACTACCCAAGGTGCTGATCCACCGCAACGTCCCCGGCGAGGCGGTGCACGCGTGGCTGACCGCGCTGGACGACGCGTGGGACCGCGAGGCCGCGCTCGCGTCGTACGGCGCCCGCCAGCGGTTCGCCGCCGCGGTCGCCCGGGTGCGGGCCGGCGGCTGGCCCGTCGTGGGTGGCCCGGCGCGGTGGCGGCTCGGCGAGGTGACGGTGGCCTGGTCGGCGGTGGCCCCGGGGTCAGCCGGTCAGTAGCAGCCGCTCAGTAGCAGCCGGTCACGGTCGCGGCGAGGTTGTCGACCCGCCGCTTGAGCGTGAGCGAGTCACCGGCGTCGTTGACGACGAACGCGAACGCCTTGAGCCGGCCGTCGGCACCGGTGGTCCAGCCGGCCAGGGTCACGGCCTGGTCGAGCGTGCCGGTCTTGGCGTGCACCACCCCGGCCGCGCACCGGCTGGGCGCGGTCGTGAACCGCCCGAACGAGGCGCGCAGCGTGCCGGTCAGCCCCGCGATCGGCAGCGCCCGCGCGACCGGCGCCGAGGGTGAGAGCGGGGCCAGCGCGCCGGTGACGAGCGTGACCAGCTGGCGGGCGGTCAGCCGGTCGCTGCGCGAGAGCCCGCTGCCGTCGTACAGCTGGGTGGCGCCGAGCACCACGCCCTGCTCGGCCGCCACCGGCCGCTGGGCCAGCGCGGCCCCCGTCCAGGTGGCCGGCCGTCCCACCGCGAGCGCCACCAGCCGGTGCAGGGCCTCGGCGTGGTCGTTGTCGCTGGTCTGCAGCATCTGGGTGACCATCACGTCGAGCCGGTCGCCGCGCACGGTGGCGATAGGCGCGGCATCGAAGGGGGCGCGCCCGCGGCCGACCGCGGTCACGCCGATGCCGGCCCGGGTCAGGTCGGCGGCGAAGACGCGGGCGGCGTCCAGCGAGGTGTCGGCGGCGTGGTGCTCGTCGACGACCAGGGCCCGCACGGCCCGCACGTCGGTGGGCACGTCGTCCGCCAGCCACCCCCGGGCCCGGGTCGGCGCGGCGAACAGCGAGTCGTCGAACCAGAGCTTGACGCGGCTGACCCGGTGCGCGCTCAGGGTGGCGACCGTGGTGCGGGCGAGCACGCGCAGGTCGGCCGACGACAGGCTCGGGCCACCGCCGCCGACGAGCACCACCTGGCCCCACGAGGTGCCCCGGCGCACGGCCGTGGTCACGCGAAACGTCGGGCCCAGCACGGTCAGGGCGTTTGCTGCCGTGACCAGCTTGGCGGTCGAGGCCGGGCGCAGCGCCCAGCCGGGGTCGCGGGCCCACACCTGCTCGCCGCTCGCGACGTCGACCACCTGCCCGGCGAAGCGCGAGCCGAACCCCACCGTCGTCCGGGCGTCCAGCAGGCCGGCCATCACGGCGTCGGTGGGCGAGACGGCGGACGGCGGGGTGAGGGCCGTGGCGGGCGAGGCCGACCACCCGGCCGCGAGCAGGAGCGCGGCCGAAAGGGCCGACGTCCGCAGCCGATGTCGACTCATACGGGGGATGGTGTCACCCCATGTGACCGGTTCGCCCACCATCTGCGGGATCAGGCGGCGATACTGGTGGGGTCGTTGATTCCGCAACCAGAGGAGGCGAGGGTGGCAGCCGACCACGTCGCCGACGCCGCCTTCCCCGGCGACCCCACCGAGCTGGCCGCGGCGCTCGACGCCCTGGGGCTCGTGCCGTACGACGACCCCGAGGCGGCCGCCGAGCCCGCCATCACGCTCGGCCGGCTCGCGACCGAGTGGGGCGCCGACGACCTTGCGCTGCGCGCCCGGCTGGTGCACGCCGACGTCCTCGGGCGGGCGGGCAACACCGCCGGCGCCGGCACGATCGTCCGGCAGGTGCAGTCGTGGGCGATCGAGCACGGGCACGCCCACCTGCGGGCGCGCAGCGAGCGGCTGCTCAGCGCCTTCTACCAGCGGCTCGGTGACACCGCGGCCTCGCTCGAGCACGCGGTGCGCGGGGTCGAGCTGCTGAGCCCGGACGCGCTGCCCCGGCTGCGCGCCGACCACGAGATGGCGCTGGGGCTGGCGCTGGCCCGCACGCAGTCCTTCGACGCCGCCCGCGACCGGATCCGCACGGTGCTGCGGATCGCCGAGTCCACCGGCGACGTCCGGCTGCGCATCGCGGTGTTGAACAACATGTCGTTCATCGAGTACTGGGCCGGTGACGCCGAGGCGTCGATGGCGTCGGCGCGGCGGATGCAGCGGCTCGCATCACGGCACGGTGTCGTGCTCGAGCCCTCGTTCGTCGACACCCTCGCCCGGGCCCTGATGCTCGCCGGTGACTACGGCGCCGCCGAGCGCACGCTCAGCCCGCTGCTCGACGCCGACCAGAAGCACTTCCCCGAGAGCGACGACCTGCCCGAGGTGCTGCTCACGCTCGCCGAGTGCCAGCGGATGCGCGGTGACACCGACCGGGCGTCGGCCAGCCTGCGCCGCGCCGCCGAGCTGTGCTCCGAGCGCGACCTGCAGGAGGTGATGGCCCGGGTGATGCAGGAGCAGGCGGCCGTCTACGCCGCCGAGGGCCGCTTCGCCGACGCCTACGTCAAGCACGTGGAGTTCTTCGAGGCCAGCGAGGCGCTGTCGACGGCCGAGCGCGAGGCCCGCTCGCGCACGCTGCACACGGTCTTCGAGACCGAGGAGGCCCAGCGCAGCAGCCGGCGCTTTCGCGAGATGTCGCTGCGCGACCCGCTGACCGGCCTCTACAACCGCCGGTACGTCGACGACCGGCTGCCCGCGCTGCTGGCCCGCGGCCGCGAGGACGCGACGTCCCTAGCGGTCGCCATCGCCGACCTCGACCACTTCAAGCGGGTCAACGACACGCTCTCGCACGACGCCGGCGACGAGGTGCTGCGCCGGATCGCGCTCATGCTGCAGTCCGCCGTGCTCGAGACCGGCGGGTTCGTGGCGCGCCGGGGCGGCGAGGAGTCCCTCGTCGTGCTGCCCGGGCTGGACGACGACGCCGCCGTGGCCGCCTGCGAGGCCCTGCGCCGCGCCGTCCGCGAGCACTTGTGGCAGCCCGTGGTGGGCGACATCCCCGTGACCATCAGCCTCGGGGTCGTCTCGACGGACGCCGGCGCGGCCACGGCGTCCGAGCTGCTCACCACCGCCGACCAGCGGCTCTACGTCAGCAAGAACGGCGGCCGCGACCGGGTCACCGGGGGCTGAGCAGCCGCTCCGCCCGGATTGCTTCAGCCCAGCGTCAGCGACCGGACGACACCGACCGGCTGGCCGTGACCGAGCACTGGCGCCTCCGCCAGCTTCTCGAGCACGTCGGCCCGCACGCCTGCGGCCCGCAGGCCGGCGGCCATGACGACAGGGGCAGCGCGGCCGCCACCGTCCGCGATCTTGAGCGCGACGGCCCGCCCGTCGGGCAGGGCTGCGGCGTACACGGCCTCGGCGCCGTCCTTGGCGACCAGCCCCGGGATACCTTCGATGAACGCGGTGACGTCGCGACCGGTGCCACCCAGCCAGGCCGGGTTGGCCGAGATGGCGGCGGCGACGCGGCCCTCCGCAGTGTCGCGGCCGGCCGTGGCGATGGCGGCGAACGCCCGGGCCAGCCCGGTGAGCGACACGGCCATGACCGGCGCGCCGCAGCCGTCGACGCCGGTCGCCGCCACCGGTTCGCCGGCCAGCTCGGCCAGGGTGCGGTTCATCAGCTGCTGGAGAGGGTGCTCGGGGTCGCGGTAGGTGGCGACGTCCCAGCCGGCGGCGACGCAGGTCGCGAGCATCGCGGCGTGCTTGCCCGAGCAGTCCATGTGGAGCCGGGTCGGACCACCACCGGCTGCGAGCAGGGCGTGGGCGGCCTCGGTCGACAGCGGTAGGGACGGGGGGCAG
>JACMOY010000393.1 GCA_014377795.1 Actinomycetota bacterium
CGTCGTCGATGCCCTTGGCCCGCAGCTCGTGCGCGAGGGCCCGCCGCGACAGGCCCCGGGTGCGGTGCCGCGACCGCACCCACCCGGCGGCGAACTCGGCGTCGTCGATCAGCCCGGCCTGCTCGGACCGGTCGAGCACGCGCTGGGCGACGTCGTCGGCGGCCCCCCGGTCGCCGAGCGCTGTGGCGAGCTGGGCCCGGCTGCGCGGCGCCATCGTGAGCTGCCGCAGCACGATGGCGCGGGCGACCGCGTCGGGTGCGCGGTCGGCTGGGCGCCCCGGCGTCGGCTCGGGTGCCTGCCGACGCCGGGTACTGCCCGTGCGGCCGCTGGACCGCCCGCTCGCGAAGGTCAGAAGTCGACCTTCGCCTCGGCCACCACCAGGTCGACGTCGGCCGGCGCGTCGACCTGCGGGCCGATGCCCAGCTTCTCCTTGATCTTCTTCTCGAGCTCGTCGGACAGGTCGGGGTTGTCGCGCAGGAACGCGCGGGCGTTCTCCTTGCCCTGGCCGAGCTGATCGCCCTCGTAGGTGTACCAGGCGCCGGACTTGCGCACGAAGCCCTGGTCGACACCCATGTCGATCAGCCCACCCTCGCGCGAGATGCCCTGGCCGTACAGGATGTCGAACTCGGCCTGCTTGAAGGGCGGCGCCATCTTGTTCTTGACGACCTTGCAGCGGGTGCGGTTGCCGATCGCGTCGGTACCGTCCTTCAGCGTCTCGATCCGGCGCACGTCCAGGCGGATCGAGGCGTAGAACTTCAGCGCCTTGCCGCCCGTGGTCGTCTCGGGGCTGCCGAACATCACGCCGATCTTCTCGCGCAGCTGGTTGATGAAGATCGCCGTCGTGTTGGAGTTGCTCAGCGCGCCGGTGATCTTGCGCAGCGCCTGCGACATCAGCCGGGCCTGCAGACCCACGTGGCTGTCACCCATCTCGCCCTCGATCTCGGCGCGCGGCACCAGGGCGGCGACCGAGTCGATGACGATGATGTCGAGCGCACCCGAGCGGATCAGCATGTCGGCGATCTCGAGCGCCTGCTCACCGGTGTCGGGCTGGGAGACCAGCAGCGCGTCGGTGTCGACGCCGAGCTTCTTGGCGTACTCGGGGTCCAGAGCGTGCTCGGCGTCGATGAACGCCGCGATGCCGCCCATCTTCTGCGCGTTGGCCACGGCGTGCAGCGCGGCCGTCGTCTTGCCCGAGGACTCGGGGCCGTAGATCTCGACCACGCGACCCCGGGGTAGCCCGCCGATGCCCAGCGCGATGTCGAGCGCGACCGAGCCGGTCGGGATGACCTCCAGCGGCGCGCGCACCTCATCGCCCAGGCGCATGACCGAGCCCTTGCCGAACTGCTTGTCGATGTTGGAGAGCGCTGCTTCCAGCGCCTTCTCGCGGTCCGCGGGTGCGGGCATGTCCTCACCTGTCCGTCTGCGGTCGGGCCAGCCGACCGGGGTCCTGTGTGGTGTCAGGAGCGACGCTAGGCGACGCCACCGACATCCCCGCCGACCGACGTCCGGACTGTGGACGACGGGACGAGCCGAGGATCTGTGGACGAGCCTAACCCGAACAGGTGTTCGACCCAGGAAGGTCGCGCGGCGTGTCGCCCAGGCCGGCTCCGCTGGGCAGGTCAGGCCGTCAGAGCGACCTTGACGGCGACCACGGGGCACTCCGCGTCCAGCAGCACCTGCTGGGCCGTGCTGCCGGTGATCAGCTTGCCGACCGGCGAGCGCCGGCGCAGGCCGATGACGATCAGGTCGGCCGCGGACTCGTTCGCCGCAGCGAGGATCTCGTCGGCCGCCGAGCGACCCTCGACCGGCTGGCGCACCTCGTGGTCGATCCCGCGTGCGCTCAGCTGGGCGGTCAGCGCGTCCAGGTCGCGCGGGTCGGCGAAGCTGGGGTCGGCGTAGTTGCCGTGGTGCCCGGTGTTGATGACGACCAGGCGGCTGGTGGTCAAGGTCGCCTGCTCGATGGCGTAGTCGACAGCAGCCAGTCCCTCGGCGCTCGGGATGTAGCCCACGACGATGATCATGCGAACCTCCGGTGGTGGACGGGTGACCCGTGACGGGCGCAGCAACCCGCGACGTCGTCAGGTGCCGAGCGCATCGTGCTCGCGGCGGGTCGCCCGGCGCAAGCGGAGTCGGGTGCCTCCAGAGCGCTCCGGGCAGCACAAAAGGTCACGATTGGGTGGTCCACGCAACCGGGACGGCGACCGACACGTCATCATTCCATCAGGGCGCCCCGCGCGACGCCGTCACGACCGGCCGAAGGAAGAGACCCATGCCTGTGCACTCCACCACGCCTCCCTCTCGACGCAGGGTGTCCCTGCTGGTCGCCTCCACGGTGCTCGCGACCATCGCGGGCCTGGTGCCCGTCACGTCCGCGACCGCTGCGGGCAGCCCGACCCCGGCCACGGTGCGCACCGCCGTCTCGACCGCCACCACGCCCTGGGCCGTGACCTGGACGACGACGTTGCGCTCGGGCGTCAAGGGCTCTGCTGTGCGTGGGGCCCAGCTGCGACTGAAGGCGCTCGGCTACTGGGTGGGTCCCACCGATGGCCAGTACGGCCCGCAGACCAAGCAGGCGGTCCTCGCGATGCAGAAGACCGCCGGCTCGCCCCGCACCGGGGTCATTGGGCGGGTCGAGCGCAACATCCTGACAGCGGGCATCCGCCCGCAGGCGCGCACCACGACCGGCTCGACCCTCGAGATCGACCTGAAGCGACAGCTGCTGCTCGTGGTGGTGGGCGGACGCACCCGGTGGGCGTTCAACACCTCGACGGGCAACGGCCTCTACTACTACCAGGACGGCGTGCGCCACCGAGCGACGACACCGCGCGGGCACTTCTCGGTGATCCGCCAGATCGACGGGCCCCACGTCTCACCTCTGGGCCTGCTGTACCGCCCCAAGTTCTTCGTCAGCGGCTACGCGGTGCACGGGTCGTTGAACATCCCCGCGTACCCCGCCTCGCACGGCTGCGCGCGGGTCAGCAACTCAGCCATCAACTACCTGTGGGCGTCCCGGCTGATGCCGATCGGACGACGCCTGTGGGTCTACTGATCGGTCCCGTCGACTGACCGCTAGGGGCCGGCGACCCGACGCGGGCGGCGCGGTCGGCCGGGCTTCTCCGGCGCCCCCCAGCGGCGGTCCGCCGGCACCTGCATCGCGTCGCACAGCGCCGCCCAGACCTCGCGGGGCGTGTCACCGGCGGCCAGCGCCTGCTCGGCCGTGCGGTCGCCGAGGCCGTCCACGACCAGGTCGCGAGCCAGCGTCCGCGCGTAGGCGGGGCCGAACTCGCCGTCCATCAGGTCCCAGAAGTGGCTGTGCCGCACCACACCACCATGGCACGAGGTGTGGCTGTCGGTGCCGGGTGTCACGATGGCGGGCGTGAGCGAGACGGGTGGCGACACGCTGAGCAGCGAGGACGTCCTTCGCCGGTTCTCACCGGCGACCCGGGCCTGGTTCACCGGGGCGTTCGCCGCACCCACGCCGGCGCAGATCGGCGCGTGGGACGCGGTCAGCCGCGGTGAGCACGCGCTGGTCGTCGCACCGACCGGGTCGGGCAAGACGCTCTCGGCCTTCTTGTGGGCGCTGGACCGGGTCGCGTCCAGCCCCCCGCCCGCCGAGCCGCTGCGCCGGTGCCGGGTGCTGTACGTCTCGCCGCTCAAGGCGCTGGCGGTCGACGTCGAGCGCAACCTGCGCGCGCCCCTGACCGGCATCCGGCACGCCGCCTCACGGCTCGGGCTGCCCGTGCCCGACATCACCGTCGGTGTCCGGTCCGGCGACACCTCCAGCGCCGACCGGCGCACACTGGCCCGCACGCCCCCGGACGTGCTGATCACCACCCCCGAGTCGCTGTTCCTGGTGCTCACCTCGAAGGCCCGCGAGGCGCTCGCGGGGGTCGACACCGTCGTCCTGGACGAGGTGCACGCGGTGGCCGGCACCAAGCGCGGTGCGCACCTGGCGATCACCCTCGACCGCCTCGACGCGCTGCTCGAGCGTCCCGCCCAGCGGATCGGGCTGTCCGCCACCGTGCGCCCGGTCGAGGAGGTCGGCCGGTTCCTCACCGGCGGCCGCCCGGTCACCATCGTGCAACCCCCGTCCACCAAGCAGGTCGAGCTGCGGGTCGTCGTACCCGTCCCCGACCTCGGCGCGATCGGCGAGCCCACCGACGACCTGTCCGGCGCCGCCGCGGGCGACCCCAAGCGCGCCTCCATCTGGCCGCACGTCGAGGAGCGCGTCGTCGACCTGGTCGCCGAGCACCGCTCGACCATCGTGTTCGCGAACTCGCGGCGCCTCGCCGAGCGGCTGACCGCCCGGCTGAACGAGGTCTGGGCCGAGCGGGTGGCCTTGGGTGCCTCGGCGGACGACGCCCCCGCGCCGGGCCCCGCGGCACCGTCACCGGCAGCAGCACCCGCCCAGGTGATGGCGCAGGCGGGGGCGGCCGCGGGGGCGGCGCCGGTGCTGGCCCGCGCCCACCACGGCTCGGTGAGCAAGGAGCAGCGGGCGCTGATCGAGGACGACCTGAAGTCCGGTCGGCTGCCCGCCGTGGTGGCCACCAGCTCGCTCGAGCTCGGCATCGACATGGGTGCGGTCGACCTCGTGATCCAGGTCGAGTCACCCCCGAGCGTGGCCTCGGGCCTGCAGCGGGTGGGCCGCGCGGGTCACCAGGTCGGCGCGATCTCGCGTGGAGTCGTCTTCCCGAAGTTCCGTGGCGACCTCGTGCAGACCGCGGTCGTCGTCGAGCGAATGCGCACCGGCGCCATCGAGGCGCTGCGCGTGCCGGCCAACCCCCTGGACGTGCTGGCCCAGCAGATCGTCGCGATGCTCGCCATGGACGACTGGAGCGTCGACGACGTCGAGGCGCTGGTCCGCCGGTCGGCGTCGTTCGCCGCCCTGCCGCGCAGCGCCCTGGAGTCCGTGCTCGACATGCTCGCCGGCCGCTACCCCAGCGAGGACTTCGCCGAGCTGCGCCCGCGGATCGTCTGGGACCGGCTCACCGACGTCCTCACCGCCCGTCCCGGCGCGCAGCGGCTGGCCGTCACCAGCGGCGGGACGATCCCCGACCGCGGCCTGTACGGCGTGTTCCTCGCCGGCGCCAAGGGGCCCGGCCGCCGGGTCGGTGAGCTGGACGAGGAGATGGTCTACGAGTCCCGGGTCGGGGACGTCTTCACCCTGGGTTCCTCGTCGTGGCGGATCGAGGAGATCACCCACGACCAGGTGCTGGTCACCCCGGCGCCCGGTCAGCCGGGCAAGCTGCCGTTCTGGCACGGCGACGCCCTGGGCAGGCCGGCCGAGCTCGGTCGGGCGGTCGGCGCCTTCGTCCGCGAGGTGGGCGCCCTCAGCCCGGGCGACGCCCGCGCCCGGGTCGCGGCAGCCGGGCTGGACGAGTGGGCCTGCGACAACCTGCTGGCCTACCTGGCCGAGCAGAAGCTCGCCACCGGCCACATCCCCGACGACCGCACGATCGTCGTCGAGCGGTTCCGCGACGAGCTCGGCGACTGGCGGGTCGTGGTCCACTCCCCCTTCGGCGCCCAGGTGCACGCCCCGTGGGCGCTGGCGCTGACGGCGCGCATGCGCGAGCGATTCGGGGTCGACGTCCAGGCCATGCACGGCGACGACGGGCTGGTGCTGCGGCTGCCCGACGTCGAGCTCGAGGACGGCGCGGCGCCCGACGTCGCCGACCTGGTCGTCCTCGAGGCAGACGACGTCGACGCGGTGGTCACTCAGCAGATCGGCGGCTCGGCGCGGTTCGCCAGCCGCCTTCGCGAGTGCGCCGCGCGCGCCCTGCTGCTGCCCCGCCGACGGCCCGGGGCGCGCTCACCGCTGTGGCAGCAGCGGCAGCGGGCGGCCCAGCTGCTCGAGGTCGCCAGCCGCTACACCGACTTCCCGATCGTGCTCGAGACGGTGCGCGAGGTGCTGCAGGACGTCTTCGACGTGCCCGGCCTCGAGGCGCTGATGCGCGACCTCGCCGCGCGCCGCGTGCGCGTGGTGGAGGTCGAGACCAGCTCGCCGTCCCCGTTCGCCCGCAGTCTGCTGTTCGGGTACGTCGCGCAGTTCCTCTACGAGGGCGACTCCCCGCTCGCCGAGCGCCGGGCCGCCGCCCTGTCGCTGGACCCCACCCTGCTGGCCGAGCTGCTCGGCCGCGGCGAGGGGGCAGCGCTGCGCGACCTGCTC
>JACMOY010000394.1 GCA_014377795.1 Actinomycetota bacterium
AGCTGGATCGTGGTCTTGACCGGCCCACTGGGCCTTCCCTTGGCGTGCGGTGCGGCCGTGGCCGTGTCGGCCGACAGGGAGAGGGCGACCGCGGCCGCGGCGGGGACCGCCAGCGCGCGGGTGGGGCCGGACGTCGACATGGGTGTCCTTCGAGCGGATCCGATGGGGTGGCCCAACCCTGACGCCGCCACACCGACATGCAAGGTGGGCGCGGCCGGCTGGGGCTGAGCACACCGACGGCGCCACGGGCGCCGCTGCGCCGGTTGGTGCGGTCACCGGGCCGGGCAACCCGACGCGGCCGCACGCCGGTCCTGCATCCACCCGGGCGCGCCGTGCGCCCCCGTAGGCTGCGGCGCATGGCCGCCACGCTCGACGCCCGCGTGGAGACCACCGACCGGCTCGGCGCCACCGACCTGGACGCCGTCACGCGCCTGGTCGAGGCGGCCACCGAGGCCGACGGCCTGCACCCGCTGTCCGAGCACGTGATGCTGCATCTGCGGTACGGCGGCGAGGGCCTGGCCCGGCACCTGCTGGTCTTCGCTCACGGTGAGGGCGAGCCCGAGCGCCTCGCCGCCTACGCCCACCTCGACCCGACCGACGCGGTCGAGGGGTCCAGCGCCGAGATCGTCGTCCACCCCCAGCTGCGCCGCCACGGCGTGGGCCAGCTGCTCGTGCACAGCCTCGAGCAGGCCTCGCCCGACCAACGGCTGCGGCTGTGGGCGCACGGCCAGCTCGTCGGCGCCCGGGCGATGGCCGCGTCGCTGGGCTACGAGCGGGCCCGCGAGCTGTGGCAGATGCGTCGCCTGCTGTACGCCCCGCTGCCCGTCGTCGACCTGCCGGCCGGGTACACCGTGCGCACCTTCACCCCCGGTGCGGACGACGAGAGCTGGCTGGCCGTGAACGCCGAGGCCTTCGCCCACCACCCCGAGCAGGGGTCGTGGGACGCCGACGACCTGCACCTGCGGATGGCCGAGCCGTGGTTCGACCCCACCGGGTTCCTCGTGCTCGACGCCCCGGACGGCACGATGGCCGGCTTCCACTGGATGAAGGTGCACGGGGGCGACCACGACGGACCGCTCGTCGCCGGCCCGCACGCCCACGAGGGCCACGGACACGACCCGATCGGCGAGGTCTACGTCGTCGGCCTCGCGCCGGGACACCAGGGGCGCCACCTCGGTCGGGCCCTGACCCTGGCCGGCCTGCACCACCTGCGCCAGCTCGGCCTGCCGCAGGCCATGCTCTACGTCGACGCCGACAACAGCGCGGCGATCCGCACCTACACCTCGCTGGGGTTCACCCGCTGGGACGTCGACGCGATGTTCGCGCGCCCCCGCCGCCGCGCCGCGCTACCCGACGTTCACCCGCCAGTGACACCATCGGGCGCATGACGAGCGTGACCTTCCAGCCGACCAGCCGCCGCGGCCCCGACGGCCGGTTCCTGCCGGCGCCGGCGGACGACGAGACCACCGGCCCGCCGCTCGCCGACGACCGCTTCCTCGACCGCGAGGTCAGCTGGCTGCGCTTCAACGAGCGGGTGCTCGAGCTCGCCGAGGACGTCGACGTCCCGCTGCTCGAGCGCGCCCGGTTCCTCGCGATCTTCGCCAGCAACCTCGACGAGTTCTTCATGGTGCGCGTCGCCGGCCTCAAGCGACGGATCGCCGCCGGGCTCGCCGTCCGCTCGGCGTCCGGCATCGAGCCGCGCGAGGTGCTCGACCACCTGTCGACCCTCGCCCACCAGCTGATGGAGCGGCACGCCCGGCTGTTCCACGTCGACGTGCGCCCGCGCCTGGCCGACGCCGGCATCACCGTCGTGCGCTGGGACGAGCTGGCCCCGCCCGAGCAGGAGCGCCTGCAGGGGATGTTCCGCGACCAGGTGTTCCCCGTGCTGACGCCGCTGGCCGTCGACCCGGCGCACCCGTTCCCCTACATCAGCGGGCTCTCGCTCAACCTGGCCGTCGTCGTCCGCAACACCAAGACGGGCAAGGAGCACTTCGCCCGCGCCAAGGTGCCGCCGCTGCTGCCCCGGTTCGTCGCGGTCGCGGACGCCGACGGGGCCACGACCGCGGTCGACCCGGCCAGCGCCGACCCGTACAAGACCCGCTTCGTGCCGCTCGAGGACATCATCGCGGCGCACCTGGACCAGCTCTTCCCCGGCATGGAGGTGCTGCAGTCGCACACCTTCCGGGTGACCCGCAACGAGGACCTCGAGGTCGAGGAGGACGACG
>JACMOY010000395.1 GCA_014377795.1 Actinomycetota bacterium
AGTACGAGCCCAGCACGCAGCAGTGGGTGCGCGACCAGGTCGAGGCATACGAGTCCTCCGGCGGCACGCAGGGGACGACGTTGCGTGGGATGCCGGTGGTCCTGCTGACGATGGTGGGTGCCAGGTCAGGCAAACTCCGCAAGGTGCCGCTGATGCGGGTCGAGCACGAGGGTGCGTACGCCGCGATCGCCTCGATGGGCGGGGCGCCGCAGAACCCGACCTGGTACGTGAACCTGGTGCAGCACCCCGGCCTGGAGCTGCAGGACGGTCCCGCGAAGTGGGACGTGACCGCCCGCGAGGTGACCGGCGACGAGCGCGCCGCCTGGTGGGACCGCGCCGTCGCCGCGTTCCCCGACTACGCCGACTACCAGCTCAAGACCGACCGGCAGATCCCGGTCTTCGTGCTGGAGCGCACCGCCGGCTGACCGGGGTCCGGCCCCTCGCCGTGAAGGATGAGTCGCGTCAGGGCAGGCACATCCTCGACGTTGACGACGCCCCGAGCAGGGTTCGGTACCGTGGCCGGCGCCGGGAGGGCTCGCATAGTGGCCGAGTGCGGCGGTCTTGAAAACCGCTAGGGGTGCAAGCTCCTCATGGGTTCGAATCCCATGCCCTCCGCTAAAAACCGGCCCTGACCTGCGGCGATGTTGCGGTGCGCGTCTTGAGGCACTGACCGGTGTTGACCGCGAGGCACCCCTGATAGCCGCCCGTTAGGGCACGCGAGGGGCACGTCGCCTGTGGTGTGTCCACGGGCTGCGGGACGTCGACGCCGGTTCCTGCGCTGCCGGCCGGCCGCCGGAGCGATGAAGGTCGGCGTCGCGTCTTGGCAACAGTCGCGTCACGTCGCACGACGCCCGCGGCACCCGACTGCTCGCGTAGTTAATAGGCCCCAGGTGCACGCACCACGCACCACGCCCTGGACCACGGCGCTCTTCGCGGCCGCGGCGGCCGCCTCGCGCGGGGGCTCCGACGACCTGGCGCGGCTGGCCGTCGAGCTGCGCGGCACCGTGGCCGCTTCCGGCTCTGACCAGCGCCTCGCGGGCGCCCCTGTCAGGCGTGCTTGGCCTCGGCCCGCCGCGGCCGTAGGTGCATGAGGCCGGCGACCACCGCGCCGACCGCGAGGCCGACCAGGGCCGAGGCGAGGGTGTTGGTGAGCCAGGCGAGCACGCCGCCGACCGCGGGCACCGCATGCACCTGCTCCTCCACGGTGTGGACCAGGTCGTAGGGCAGGTGCCAGCCCAGCTCGTCGGCCCCGACGAGCAGGATGTGCCCGCCCACCCAGAGCATCGCGACGATCCCGACCGTGGACAGGACCGAGAGCACCCTGGGCATGGCCTTGACCAGGAGCCGGCCGGACGTGGCCACCGCCCCGTGTCGGGTCGCGGCCAGGCGCAGGCCGATGTCGTCCATCTTCACGATGAGAGCGACCACGCCGTAGACGAGCGCTGTGATGCCGACGGCCACCACGAGAAGGATGGCCGCGCGCGACAGCAGCGGCTCGTCGGCCACCTCGTTGAGGGCGATGACCATGATCTCGGCCGAGAGGATGAAGTCGGTGCGGGTGGCGCCGCGCACCATGGCGCGCTCCTGCTCCTCGCCCTGCGCGCCGACGGGCAGCGACTGCTCCTTCTCCGAGTGCCGGGTCAGCACCTCGTAGACCTTCTCTGCCCCCTCGAAGGCGAGATACGTCCCTCCCAGCATGAGGATCGGGGTGAGCAGCCACGGCACGAGCTGGCTGAGCAGCAGGGCCGCGGGCAGGATGAAGAGGACCTTGTTGCGCAGGGAGCCGACGGCGATCTTCCGCACGATGGGCAGTTCACGGCTCGGTGAAAAGCCGTGCACGTAGCGCGGCGTCACTGCCGCGTCGTCGATGACCACGCCGGCGGCCTTCGCGCTCGCACGGCCCGCCGCCGCTCCCACATCGTCCACCGATGCCGCCGCGAGCTTGGCGAGCACGGCGATGTCATCGAGCAGCGCCACGAGGCCACCTGGCATCAGGACCTCCCGGCCCGCGTCACCGCGTCACCCCGGGTCACCGCGTCCCGCGGCTTGTCCGTGCCCCTGCCTGCTGCCGCCGCCCCGCGGGACCACCTGTTCACGGGCCGAGCATAAGGGGCGGGGGAGGCCCGGGGCGTGTCCGCGCCGGTCGCTCGTTCCCGCGGCGGGCGCCGGTGGCTGCGCCGGTGCTGTACGGGCAGCCGGCGCGGTTCGCTCGGCGAACCCCACGACGCGAGCAGGCGGGCGTCGAGCACGGTGTCGCCGAACACGATCCAGCAGTTTGTCCCCGGATGGTGCCCCACCGGTAGGGCAGTCAGCCCATGAAGGCCGGTCAAAGGCGGCACTAGCGGCCCGGGTGGTCGCGGTAGTAGTGGCGCCACACCAGTCGGTGCACCGGGACCCATCGGCGGATCGAGCGAACGCCGGGGATGAACAGCACGAGCACCAGCCCCAGCGAGAGCATCATCATCAGGCCCCACATCAGGGCGTCGGCGTTGTCCGAGGTGGAGAACGAGTTGACAACTCCAGGCTCGAGGTCTCCCACCAGGCGGCGCCCCCGACGGCGAGCAGAGCACCCGATAGCAGCACGACCGCCCGCGCCGCCAGGGTGAGCACGCCGAACACGTAGATCCAGGATGAGACGTACGCAGGCTGCCGCTCGGGCAATGCCTCGCCGGCCGGGACCAGACCGGTCAGTCGCGCAGCCGACCCGTCCAGCTGGTGCAGCCCCCCGGCGCGGGGGCCGGGGCCGTCCCGACGGCGGTCATGGCGTGCGCTGTCCGCGACCGTGCGGGCGACCGCCCGGGAAGGGCAGCAGCAACGCCAGGACGAACAGCAGGACCATCAGCTCGGTCACGGCCAGGGACGTGACCGAGATCAGGATCCCCCCAGTGCACGTACCTGGCAGCACCAGCACCAGCGCTGTGCTCACCGCGATCACCCTCTTGCGCGACGGGTCGGGCCTGGTCGGCGACGTCGCGACCCCACGATCGCCGGACGCCGCGGGCACCGGGCAGGGTCGAAGGTCGCCGATGGCAACGCCTAGCATCCGTGCCATGACGATGGGGCAGGACAGTCCGGTCAGCCGGTTCGGGACCGTCGAGCTCGACGACCTGCCCGAGGACCTGCAGACGCGGCTGCGCCCGGTCGTCGAGCGGTCCGGCTTCCTGCCGAACATCTTCCGCGCGCTGGGACGGCGTCCGGCCGAGCTGCGAGCATTTCTGGACTACCACGACGCGCTGATGACCTCCGACGACGGCCTGTCCAAGGCCGAGCGCGAGCTCGTGGTCGTGGCGACCTCGGGCCTGAACGACTGTCCCTACTGCGTCGTCGCCCACGGCGCGATCCTGCGGATCCGTTCCAAGGAGCCGCACCTGGCCGACCTGGTGGCCACCAACCCACGAGGCTGCGAGCTCGCACCCCGGCAGCGTGCCATCGTCGACCTGGCGCTGACCCTCGCCGACGATCCCGCGTCGTTCGGCGAGACCGACCTGCGAGCCGCCCACGACGCCGGGCTCACCGACGACGAGATCTGGGACGTGGGCTCGATCACGGCGCTGTTCGCCGCCTCCAACCGCTTGGCGCACCTGTTCGCGCTCAAGCCCAACGCCGAGTTCTACACGATGGGCCGCTGACGTCGGCGAGCGCGCTGCGCGGTCGTGAACACCGTCATGGTCGCGGTGAGCTGGTCGCCATCACCGCCCAATCGCCGCAACGACGGCGGCGACGACGGTGGCCGGGCGGGCGCACGTCGTCATAGCATTCATGGCGTGAGCCGCCCGCCGGACTTCGTCGCGTCGGTGGTGGCCGCCCGAGACCTCGTGGTCACCACTGCCCACCAGCACGTGTGGCGGGTCGAGCCACGGGAGTCGGCCCTGCCTTGGTACTGCGACCTCTACGACGGCACGCCGACCGGCGACAGCGACCCCGCCCCCTTCATCACCTGGGTATGCCCGTCGCAGCGGGCCTGGCGCGACGCCTCCGCCGTCCCGCAGCTTGACGTGCACCAGCCCGGCCCGCACTCCGACCTGGGCCGGGCGGTGGCGCGGATCGGGAGCCTGCTGGG
>JACMOY010000396.1 GCA_014377795.1 Actinomycetota bacterium
CTGGCGGTGGCGGTGGGATTTGAACCCACGGTGGAGTCTCCCCCACACACGCTTTCGAGGCGTGCTCCTTAGGCCGCTCGGACACGCCACCGCGCAGCAGGCTACCCGAGCCGGTGGCCGGCGAAGAAATCGGTGAGGAGCGCGCTGCACTCGGCCTCGCGGACGCCGCCGACGACCTCCACCCGGTGGTTCGACCGACGGTCGCGCACCAGGTCCCAGACCGACCCGGTCGCGCCCGCCTTGGGGTCCCACGCACCCAGGACGACGCGCGCCACCCGGGCCAGCACCAGCGCACCGGCGCACATCGCGCACGGCTCCAGGGTCACCGCCAGGGTGCAGCCGTCCAGCCGCCACGAGCCCAGGGACGCCGCCGCCGCGCGCAGGGCCAGCACCTCGGCGTGCGCGGTGGGGTCGCCGTCCGCCTCGCGGCGGTTGGCAGCGGCACCCAGCACCACGCCGTCCGGGCTCAGGACCACGGCACCGACGGGCACGTCCCCCGTCGCCGACGCCAGCCCCGCCTGCTCGATCGCCAGGCCCATCCAGCCGTCGTACCGGCTCAGCACGGTTGAGCCGGCGTCACCGCAGGGCGTCGAGCAGGTCGTCGAACCCGCACCGCTCGCCGAGCGCGGCGATGACCGACGCCGGGTCGCCCTCGCCCGCGTCGACCAGCTCGACCAGCTCGTGGGCGGCGACCCCCACGTCGTCCAGCAGCCCGGGGTCGCCGGCCCACGGCGCCGGGGCGACGACGGACGCCGGCTCCTCGACGTCCGGCAGCGGCTCGTCCCCGTCGTCCACGTCGGACTCGGCATCGGTGTTCGGCGCCGTCCCAGCGGGGACGACATCTGTCTCGAGCGGGTCGTCCAGGGCGTACGGCGCGACGTCCGCCTCAGGCTCGACACCGTCGGTGGCGGGCGGCGTCCGCAGGTGGGCGTACTCGACGAGGTCGAGGTCACCGACCGGCGCCAGCAGGGGGCCGTAGTGGCCGCCCTCGGTGGCGGCCAGGTCACTGACGAAGCTGCGCGCGTCGTCGTCGTCCCCGTCGACGCGGACGAGCGCGAACCAGTCGTCCTCGCGCTCGAGCACCGCCAGCACCGGCCCGTCGCGGCGAGCCGCCTTCAGCAGCTCGGCCAGCTCGTCGAGGGTCTCGGCGTCCTCGACGTCCACGTCGACCGCGCGCCAGTCAGCCCCGCTGCGCGCGATCACCGCGCTGAAGTAGGCCACGGCGCCATGGTGGCACGCGTGGGTCGCCCTCGTCATGGGGTCGGCAGGTCCCGTCGCGAGCACCCTCAGCGGTAGGTTGCCCGGCATGCGCGTCCACGTCGCCGACCATCCGCTGGTGGCCCACAAGCTCACCGCCCTGCGCGACGAGGGCACCGACTCGCCGACCTTCCGCCGCCTCGCCGACGAGCTCGTCACGCTGCTCGCCTACGAGGCCACCCGCGACGTGCGGGTCGTGCCGATCCGGGTGCGCACCCCGGTGGGCCCGGCGACCGGCGTCCGGCTGTCGTCGCCGAAGCCGTTGGTGGTGCCGATCCTGCGGGCGGGCCTCGGGATGCTCGAGGGGATGATGCGCCTGTTGCCGACGGCTGAGGTGGGGTTCCTCGGCATGGTGCGCGACGAGACGACCCTGACCGCCACCAC
>JACMOY010000397.1 GCA_014377795.1 Actinomycetota bacterium
GGCGGCCGGCGTGCGGTCGGGGCGGGCGTGCACGACGCGTGCCACGCCGGCGTCCAGCAGCACCTGGGTGCACGGGCCGGTGCGACCGGTGTGGGCGCACGGTTCCAGCGTGACGACGGCCGTGCCACCGCGGGCGCGCTCACCGGCCTGGGCCAGCGCGACGACCTCGGCGTGGGCGGTGCCGGCACCCTCGTGCCACCCCTCACCGACGACCACGCCGTCGGCGTCCAGGACCACCGCGCCCACCCGAGGGTTGGGGCCCACCGGGCCAAGGCGTGCCAGGTCGAGGGCACGCTGCATCGCCTGCGCGACAACGCTCCTGCTCACCTCGACCCCTCTCGCCTCGCCGTCGGGCGGGCTCCGGGGTCGTGCGACGAAGCGGGACGTGGCCGATCGCCACGCCCAGCGGTCGCCGACGGCACGGCGCACTGATGCGCTGACGCCCTCGTGTGTCTCCTCCCATCCGGGCTCTCACCGTCGGTCCTGGAGTTCCACCAGGTCAACCGGCCGCTGGCTGCGGTCGGGTCGCGGACTGTCACCGCCGGCTCGGACTTTCACCGACCCCGGAGCACACGTGCTGCCTCGAGTGTAGCGACGGCGGTCCCGCGCTGATTCCCGCAGAGTCAGGGGTGGGTGTGACCCGCGGCGGCGGCGCGCAGCTCGCTGATGGCTGCCGCGGCGTCCTCGGCGCCGTAGACCGCCGACCCGGCCACGAAGACGTCGGCGCCGGCGTCCGCGGCCCGCTCGATGGTCTCGAGGTTGACCCCGCCGTCCACCTGGAGCCACACGTCCAGCCCGCTCGCGGCGATGGCGGCGCGGGCCCGGCGGATCTTGGGCAGGCACGCGTCCAGGAACCCCTGGCCACCGAACCCGGGCTCGACGGTCATCACCAGCACCATGTCGACCTCGGGCAGCAGGTCGACGAACGGCTCGATCGGCGTCGCCGGCTTCAGGGCGAGCCCGGCGCGGGCCCCCAGCCGGCGCAGCTCGCGGGCCAGGCGCACCGGCGCCGCCGCCGCCTCGGCGTGGAACGTGACGCTGCCGGCCCCGGCCTCGGCGTACGCCGGAGCCCAGCGGTCGGGGTCGGCGATCATCAGGTGGGCGTCGACCGGCACCGGGCTGACCTTCGCCAGCGCCTCGAGCACCGGCAGCCCGAGCGTGAGGTTGGGCACGAAGTGGTTGTCCATCACGTCGACGTGCGCCCAGTCGGCGGTGGCGATCCGCGCGAGCTCGGCCTGCAGGTTGGCGAAGTCGGCCGACAGGATGCTCGGCGAGATCAGCGGCGTCACACCCGCGAGCCTAGCCATGACCGGACGGCGTCCTGCCCGCGTGGACACGCCCTACTGGCGGCGCAGCAGGGCCAGGAACATCGCGTCGGTGCCGTGCCGGTGCGGCCACAGCTGCACCGTCGGCCCGTCACCGAGGTCAGTCAGCCCGGGCAGGAGCGGGCGGGCGTCGACCAGGACGACGTCCCCCCGACGGCGCGCGACGTCGTCCACGACCAGGCGGGTCTCGGCCACGTGCGGCGAGCACACGACGTAGGCCACGACACCGCCCGGGCGCACCGCCTGGAGGGCCGAGTCGAGCAGGGCGCGCTGCAGCGGAGCGAGCCCGGCGACGTCCGCGGGCTGCCGCCGCCAGCGGGCCTCGGGACGTCGGCGCAGCGCCCCCAGCCCGGTGCACGGCGCGTCGACGAGGACTCGGTCGTACTCCCCTGGCTGATCGGCGCCGACCTCGCGGCCGTCGGTGCGTCGTACCTCGACCACGTCCCCCAGCGCGGCGACGGCCGAGCGCACCAGCGCGGCCCGGTGCGGTGCCTGCTCGGTCGCCGTCAGGTGGGCGCCGCGCGGGGCGGCCAGCGCCCCCAGCAGCGCGGCCTTGCCCCCAGGGCCGGCGCACAGGTCGAGCCACTGCTCGTCGCGGCCCTGGATCGGGGCGTCGGCCAGGGCGATCGCCATCAGCTGGCTGCCTTCGTCCTGCACCCCGGCGCGGCCCTCGCGGACGGCGACCAGCTGGCCGGGGTCACCGCCCGGCCAGGTGACGGCGTACGGCGAGCGCGGGCTGGGCTCGCCCCCGGCCAGCACCAGCTCGTCGCGGTCCGCGAGGCCGGGGCGCGCCACGAGCGTGACCCGGGCCGCGGTGTTGTCGGCAGCCAGCAGCTGGCCCAGCTCGGCGTCGAGGCGGTCGGCGGCGACACCACGACCGGCCAGCGACTCGCGCAGCGCCCGGGCGATCCACAGCGGGTGGCTGTGCTCGGTGGCCAGCGCCTCGACCGGCGCCAGGCCGGCCGTCAGGTCGTGCACCCACGCGTCGAGGTCGCGCTCGCCCACCTTGCGCAGCACCGCGTTGGTGAGGCCGCCGGGCCCGCCACCGAGGTTGGCCCGCACCAGCGCGACCGTCTCACCGACCGCGGCGTGCGGTGGCACCCGCATCCCCAGCAGCTGGTGGGTGCCGAGGCGCAGCGCGTCCAGCACCCCGTCGTCCAGGTCGGCCAGGGGGCGGTCGACGCAGCGGGCCAGCACCGCGTCGTACAGGCCCTGCAGCCGCAGCGCGCCGTACGCCAGCTCGGTGGCGAACGCCGCGTCGCGGCCGGTGACCCCCCGCTCGCGCAGCAGACCGGGCAGCACGAGGTTGGCGTAGGCGTCCTTGACCGCCACCGCGCGCAGCGTCTCGTACGCCGCCTGACGCGAGGGGTCGGCCCGGCGCGAGCGCTGGGACGGCTTCTGCGCCGACCGCTGCGCACCCGACCTGGCCGGCTGGCCGGGCCGTCGGTCGCCCGTCACGAGGTCACGCCCGCGCCATCGGACGACGGGTCGTCGCCCAGCCGCTCGCCGGGCAGCAGGCGCGAGCCGCGGGCCCAGTCGGCGGCGGGCATGGCCCGCTTGCCCTGCGGTTGCACGGTGGTCAGCACGACCGGCACGGTAGCGGTGCCGACCTGCACCTCGCGCCGTCCGGCACGCAGGTGCCCGGGCGGCAGGGGCTCGGTCGCGACCGCGAGGCGCACCGGGCCCAGCTTGAGCCGCTCACCGCGCCAGGTCGTCCACGCCCCCGGGGCCGGCGTGCAGCCGCGCACCAGCCGGTCGACGCGTTGCGCGGGGGCGTGCCAGTCGATGCGCGCGTCGGCGACGTCGACCTTGGGTGCGAGCGAGACGCCCTCTGCCGACTGGGGTCTGGGCGTGATCGTCCCGTCCGCGATGGCGTCGAGGGTGGCCACGAGCAGCCCGGCGCCGGCCTCCGCGAGGCGGGTGAGCAGCTCACCGCTGGTGTCGTTCGGGCGCACCGTCTCGGTGAGCAGCCCGTACACCGGGCCGGTGTCCAGGCCCGCCTCTAGCCGGAAGGTCGTGGCGCCGGTGACCTCGTCCCCGGCCATCACCGCGTGCTGGACGGGTGCGGCACCCCGCCACGCGGGCAGCAGCGAGAAGTGCAGGTTGACCCAACCGTGCACCGGGACATCGAGCACCCGCTGGGGCACGAGGGCGCCGTACGCGACGACCGGGCAGCTGTCGGGAGCCAGCTCGGTCAGCCGCTGGACGAAGGCCGGGTCGCCGGGGCGGTCCGGCGTCAGCACCTCGATGCCGGCCGCGGTGGCTCGCTCGGCGACCGGCGAGGCCACGGTGCGTCGGCCGCGCCCGGCGGGGGCGTCGGGACGGGTGAGCACCGCGACGACCTCGTGACGCGAGGCGAGCACCGCCTCGAGTGCCGGCAGGGCGACGGCCGGGGTGCCGGCGAAGACCAGCCGCACGCCCTACAGCGCCTTGCCGAAGGTCGCGTGCGGGCTCACCTTGACCTGAGGGACCGCGCCGGTCCAGTCCGCCTCGCGGATGGCCTTCATCGCCAGCTTGCGCTGGTCGCGGTCCATCCGGTCGATGAAGAGGATGCCGTCCAGGTGGTCGGTCTCGTGCTGGATGCAGCGCGCCAGCAGGTCGCTGCCCTCAAGGGTGAGCGGCCCGCCGTACTGGTCCTGGCCCTTGGCCACGACGCGCAGCGCCCGCGGGGTGTCGTAGTAGACGCCGGGGAACGACAGGCACCCCTCCTCGCCGTCCTGCACCTCGTCCGACAGGTCGAGGCGCGGGTTGACCAGGTGACCCAGGACGTCGTCGACCCAGTACGTGAAGACCCGCAGACCGACGCCGATCTGCGGGGCGGCCAGCCCGGCGCCGGGCGCCTCGAGCATGGTCTCCTGCAGGTCGGTGACCAGCTGACGCAGCTCTTTGTCGAACACCGTGACCTCGTCGGCCGGGGTACGCAGCACCGGGTCGCCGAACAGGCGGATGTCCTTGATGGGCACAGCTCTCCTTCGGGGCGCTCGGGTTCGGCCAGCAGTCTAGTCGCCGACGACGAGCAGCCCGAGGCGCCAGAGATCGGCCCGCAGGGTCGCCGCGTCGACGAACAGCAGCCCCAGCAACCCGACGCCGCAGGCGGCGTCGACGTTGACCTGACGGTCGTCGACGAAGACCGTGTCGGCGGGTGAGAGCCCGTACCGGTCGATCAGCACGCCGTACAGCCGGGGGTCGGGCTTGGCGACCCCTTCTTCGCCGGACACGACGATGCCCTCGAACCGTTGCAGCACAGGGAAGGTGGCACGCGCCCAGGGGAAGGTCTCGGCTGACCAGTTGGTCAGGGCCAGGAGCCGCACGCCGGCGCGGTCGAGGGCGTCGACGACCTCGACCGGCTCGTCCATCTGCCCGGTGACCGTCAGGTGCTGGTTGCGCGGGTACGCCGCGATCGCCGCGGCCCGGTGCGGGAACCGCTCGGTCAGCGCGGCGACGCCGTCGACGAAGCGACCGCCGGAGTCGTGCACGTGGTTCCACGCGTGGAAGTCCACCTCGTCGAGGAACGGCTGCACGTCGCCCGGCTCGAGCACGTCGTGGAAGGCGCGGTGCGGGTCCCAGCGCAGCAGGACGCCGCCGAGGTCGAACACGACGGTGGACGGCGGTGGGCGGGTCACCCGCCCATCGTGGCCCGACGTGGTGACCGGCGACAACGCGCCCGTATCGTCGGGCACCCCCGACCCACGAAGGACCGTGATGACCCACACCGCAGCGCCGCGGACCGACCCGAGCGCGCAGGACGCCGTCCTGGACGAGATCAGCCGACGGGTGCTGTGGCTGGCCACGAGCATCGTCGACGCGGCCAACAACGGCCGCCACGACCCGTCGGGGCTGAAGGTGGGCGGCCACCAGGCCAGCAGCGCCAGCCTGGTCTCGATCATGACCTCGCTGTGGTTCGACGAGCTCACGGCGGCCGACCGGGTGTCGGTCAAGCCGCACGCCTCGCCGGTGCTGCACGCGGTCAACCACCTGCTCGGCGACCTGGACGCCAGGCACCTCACGACGCTGCGCCAGCGCGGAGGTCTGCAGAGCTACCCCAGCCGCACCAAGGACCCCGACACCGTCGACTTCTCGACCGGCAGCGTCGGGATCGGTGCGACCGCGACGGTGTGGGCTGCTCTGTCGCACCGCTACCTGCGCTCGCGGTACGCCGACACGCCCGCCGCAGGCCGCTGGATCGCGCTGCTCGGTGACGCCGAGCTGGACGAGGGCGCGATCTGGGAGGCCGTGGCCGACCCGATGGTGAGCCAGGTCGGCGAGCTGCTGTGGGTGGTCGACCTGAACCGGCAGTCCCTCGACCGGGTGGTGCCCGACATCGCGATCCAGCGGCTGCAGGGCATGTTCGGCGCGGCCGGGTGGCAGGTGCTGACCTGCAAGTGGGGACGGCGGATCAGCGCGCTCTTTGCCGGACCCGGGGGCGAGGACCTGCAGCGCCGGCTCGAGGACATGGCGAACGAGGAGTACCAGCGCCTGCTGCGCAGCCCGAGCGAGACGCTGGCGCAGCGGATCGCCGGCCACTCACCCTCGGGCGGTCTGCGCGGCCTGCTCGACGGCCTGGCCCCGGCCGAGCTCGCCGCCGCGGTGCGCGACCTCGGTGCCCACGACCAGGGGCTGCTGCGCGACACCTGGGCAGGCGTCGACCCGACCCGGCCGACCGTGGTGTTCGCCTACACGATCAAGGGCTGGGGACTCCCGACCGAGGGCCACCCGGCCAACCACTCCGCGCTGCTGGCCCCCGCCCAGATGGGTGACCTGGCGGGGCGGCTGGGCGCCGACGCCGCCGACCCGTGGCGACCACTGCCCGCCGGGCCGGCCACCGACCTGTGCGCCC
>JACMOY010000398.1 GCA_014377795.1 Actinomycetota bacterium
CCACCTTCGGCCAGGCGTGCCTGAGCCCCGGCGAGGCCAAGAACACCTACGGCACCGGCAACTTCGTGCTGCTCAACACCGGCACCGAGAAGGTGATGAGCTCCAACGGCCTGCTCACTACGGTCTGCTACAAGATCGGTGACCAGCCGACGGTGTACGCCCTGGAGGGGGCGATCGCCGTCACCGGCTCGGCGGTGCAGTGGCTGCGGGACCAGCTCGGCATCATCAGCGGCGCCGGTGAGGTCGAGTCCCTGGCCAAGCAGGTCGAGGACACCGGTGGCCTGTACTTCGTGCCCGCGTTCTCCGGGTTGTTCGCGCCGTACTGGCGATCGGACGCCCGCGGCGCGATCGTCGGGATGTCGCGCTTCAACACCGGCGCACACCTGGCCAGGGCGACCCTGGAGGCGATCTGCTACCAGAGCCGCGACGTCGCTGAAGCGATGGAGAAGGACTCCGGGGTGCACCTGGACGTCCTCAAGGTCGATGGTGGGGTGACGGCCAACAACCTGTGCATGCAGCTGCAGGCCGACATCCTCGGTGTCCCGGTGAGCAAGCCGGTCGTCGCCGAGACCACCGCGCTGGGCTCGGCGTACGCCGCGGGCCTGGCCGTGGGGTTCTGGAAGGACACCGACGAGCTACGGGCGAACTGGAACGAGGACAAGCGCTGGGAGCCGACCTGGACCGACCAGCAGCGTGAGGACGGCTTCGCCGGCTGGCACAAGGCCGTCGAGCGCACCCTGGACTGGGTCGACGTCGACTGAGTCCTTCCCCCCACCGCACCACCGCGACGACGAGAGCAGAGGCACCGTGAACGACCTGTCCCCCACCCACCGCCAGCACTCCATCGACACCATGGCCGATGGCCCCGAGCTCGACGTCCTGGTCGTCGGCGGCGGTGTGGTGGGGGCCGGGTCGGCCCTCGACGCGGTCACCCGTGGCCTGAGCACCGGTCTGCTCGAGGCCCGCGACTACGCCAGCGGCACCTCCAGCCGCTCGAGCAAGCTGCTGCACGGCGGCCTGCGCTACCTCGAGATGCTCGACTTCGCGCTCGTCCACGAGGCGCTCAAGGAGCGCAACCTGATCCTCAAGACGCTCGCGCCGCACCTGGCCCGGCCGGTGCCGTTCCTGTACCCGCTCAAGCACCGCGGCTGGGAGCGGCTGTACGCCGGCGCCGGTGTCGCGCTGTACGACGCGATGGCGACGACCTCGGGGTTGTCGGCCGGGCTGCCCCACCACCGGCACCTGACCCGGCGCGGTGCGCTGCGCATCGCGCCCGCGCTGCGCAAGGACGCCCTGGTCGGCGCTCTGCAGTACTACGACGCGCAGATCGACGACGCCCGCCACACGATGGAGCTGGTCCGCACGGCCACCGGGTACGGCGCGCTGGCCGCCAACCGGGTGCGGGTCACCGGGTTCCTGCGCCAGGGCGAGCGGGTCACCGGGGTCGAGGCCCTCGACCTGGCGACCGGGCGCACGATCGAGGTGCGGGCCCGCCAGGTCGTCAACGCGACCGGCGTGTGGACCGACGACACGCAGGGGCTGATCGCCGAGCGCGGGCAGTTCCACGTCCGCGCGTCCAAGGGAGTGCACCTGGTCGTGCCGCGCGACCGGATCCAGTCGACCACCGGCATGATCCTGCGCACCGAGAAGTCGGTGCTGTTCATCATCCCGTGGGGGCGGCACTGGATCGTCGGCACCACCGACACGGACTGGTCGCTCGACAAGGCCCACCCCGCAGCGACCGCTGCCGACATCGACTACATCCTCGACCACGTCAACTCGGTGCTGCACACGCCGCTGAACCGCCAGGACGTCGAGGGCGTGTACGCCGGTCTGCGACCACTCCTGTCGGGTGAGTCCGAGTCGACGTCCAAGCTGTCGCGCGAGCACGTCGTGGGTCACCCGGTGCCGGGCCTGGTGGTGGTCGCGGGGGGCAAGTACACGACGTACCGGGTGATGGCCAAGGACGCGATCGACGCCGCCGCCGACTCCCTCGGCGCCGTGGTGCCGCCCTCGACGACGGCCGAGATCCCGCTGCTCGGCGCGGTCGGCTACCAGGGCATCAAGAACCAGCGGACCCGCCTCGCGGCGAGCAGCGGCCTGCACGTGGCCCGCATCGACCACCTGCTGGGCCGCTACGGCTCGCTGGTGTCCGAGCTGCTCGACCTGGTGCGCGAGGACCCCTCGCTCGGCAAGCCGCTCGAGGGAGCCCCGGACTACCTGCGGGCCGAGGTGGTCTACGCGGCCTCGCACGAGGGTGCCCGGCACGTCGAGGACGTCCTGGCCCGGCGCACCCGCATCTCGATCGAGACCTGGGACCGCGGGCTGGCCAGCGCCCGACCGACCGCCGAGCTGATGGCTCCGGTGCTCGGCTGGGGCGCCGCCGAGGTCGAGCGCGAGGTCGCGACCTACACCAAGCGGGTCGAGGCCGAGGTGGCCTCGCAGGAGATGCCGGACGACGAGTCCGCCGACCACGTGCGGCTCACGGCGCCGGAGGCCCAGTCGATGGCGGTGTGGGCTCAGCGCTGGTCAGCGTCTGGGCGAGCGCGGTCCGCCAGCCGCGCCGTTCGAGCTCGCGCTGCGCGGGCGCCATGTCCGGTGCCCAGCGGGCACCGCAGTGCCAGTGGCGACGCAGCACGGCCAGGTCGGGCCACAGGCCCACGGTGAGCCCGGCCGCGTACGCCGCGCCCAGGCTGACCGTCTCGTGCACCATCGGGCGCTCGACCGGCACGTCGAGCAGGTTGCTGACGGTCTGCATCAGCAGCAGGTTGCTCGTCATGCCGCCGTCCACCCGCAGCGCGGTCAGCGCCAGGCCGGCGTCGGCGTTCATCGCCTCGACCACGTCGACGGTCTGCCACGCCGTCGCCTCGAGCACCGCCCGGGCCAGGTGCCCCCGCGTGAGGTGGGAGGTCAGGCGGGAGATGCCGCCCCGGGCCTCCGGCCGCCAGTGCGGGGCGAACAGCCCGGAGAACGCCGGGACGATGAAGCAGCCCCCGTTGTCCTCCACCGTGCGCGCCAGCGTCTCGATCTCGGGGGCCGTGCGCACCATTGCGAGGCTGTCGCGGAACCACTGCACGAGCGAGCCGGTCATCGCGATCGACCCCTCGAGCGCGTAGGTGGCCGGCTCGCCATCGGCCTGGAACGCGACCGTCGAGGCCAGCCCGTGGGTCGAGACCACCGGCTCGCTGCCGGTGTTGAGCAGCAGGAACGCCCCGGTGCCGTACGTGCACTTGGCCTCACCCGGGGCGAAGCAGGCCTGGCCGAACAGCGCCGCCTGCTGGTCACCGATCGCGGCGCCGATGACGACGCCGGGCAGCACCTGGGTCGCCCGCCCGTGCACCGTCGCGCTCGGCCGCACCTGCGGCAGCATCGCCCGCGGCACCTCGAACGCGTCGCCCAACCCGTCGTCCCAGTCCAACGTCCGCAGGTCCATCAGCATGGTGCGGCTGGCGTTGGTGACGTCGGTGACGTGGACGCCGCCGCTGACCCCACCGGTGAGGTTCCACACCAGCCAGGTCTCCATCGTCCCGAACAGCACGTCACCGGTGGCCGCGCGGCGGCGCAGGTCGGGGGACTCGCGAAGCAGCCAGGTCAGGCGCGGTGCCGTCGCGTATGTGCTCAGCGGCAGCCCGCACCGCTCGCGCAGGGTCGGGTCGTCGACCCGGCGGGCCAGCTCGGGCAGCAGCGGGGCGACCCGCGTGTCCTGCCAGGTGATCGCCCGGCCCTGCGGGCGACCGGTGCGCCGGTCCCACAGCACCGCCGTCTCGCGCTGGTTGGCGATGCCCAGTGCCGCCACGTCGCCCGGACCGATGCCGGCCTTGGCCAGGGCGGCCGGGACGACCTTCGTGACGTTGGCCCAGATCTCGGCCGCGTCGTGCTCGACCCACCCTGGCTGGGGGAACCACTGCCGGTGCTCACGCTGGGCCACGCTCACGAACCGGCCCTGCTGGTCGAAGACGATGCACCGGGTCGAGGTGGTGCCCTGGTCGATCGCGACGACGTGCCGGGCGCTCACCGGGACCTCACCCTCACAGGGTCGCTCCGAGCTCGGCGGTGATGGCCGCGGCCGCGGCCTGCACGTGGGCCAGCAGCACCGGTCGCGGGTCGCGACGCGCACTCACCACCTGGTCGACGTCGCCGACCAGCCCGACCGCGGCGACCACGATGCCCCCTCGGCCCCGCAGCGGTGCCGCGACGTCTGCCTTGTCGGCCGTGCGCTCACCGACGGTGCAGGCCCACTGGCGTTGGCGCACCTCGACCAGGCGCGTGCGCAGGGCGGGCAGGTCGAGGGTGCGCTGGGTCAGCCGCACCGGGTCGAGGGTGCGCATGACGGCCGGGGCGGCGGGGTCCAGCGCCAGCAGCACCTGACCCATCGCCGTCGCGTGGGCCTCGTGGCGGTCGCCCACCTCGAGCTGCTGGCGGGTGTCGTCCGGGCGGAAGACGTGGTGCACGACCTCGACCTGCTGTCCGCGCAGGACGCCGATGTAGGCGCTCTCGCCGCTGCGGACGGCGAGCGCGTCGACCAGGTTGGTCGTGAGTGAGCGCAGCAGGTTGGTGTCGAGCGGTCCGTGCGCCAGCCGGCGCGCGCCATCGCCCACCGCGTACCGGCCGGTGTCGGCGTCCTGGGCCAGGAAACCGACGTCGGTGAGGGTGCGCAGCAGCTCGTGGGCGCTGCTCTTGGCGACGCCGAGCGCAGCCGCGACGTCCGACACGCTGACCGGGTCGGCGCGCGAGGCGACCAGCTGGAGCAGCACCGCGGCTCGTTCGACCGACTGCAGCGTCACCGGCCCAGGCTAGTCACTGACCCTTGAGCGCGTACTCCTCCAGCAGCCGCCGGCCGACGATCATCCGCTGGATGTCGGCCGTACCCTCACCGATGAGCAGCATCGGCGCCTCGCGGTACAGGCGCTCGACCTCGTACTCCTTGGAGTACCCGTAGCCGCCGTGGATGCGGAACGAGTCCTCGACGACCTCCTTGCAGTACTCGCTCGCGAGGTACTTGGCCATGCCCGCCTCCAGGTCGTTGCGGTGCCCGGAGTCCTTGCGGCGCGCGGCCATCACCATCATCTGGTGGGCGGCCTCGACCTTGGTGGCCATCTCGGCGATCCGGAACAGCACCGCCTGGTGCTCGGCGATCTTCTGGCCGAACGCCTCGCGCTGCTGGGCATAGGACGTGCCGAGCTCGAAGGCACGCATCGCGACCCCGCAGGCCCGCGCCGCGACGTTGACGCGGCCCACCTCGACGCCGTCCATCATCTGGTAGAAGCCTTTGCCGGGCTCGCCGCCGAGCAGCTGGGCGTCGGTGGTGCGGTGGCCGTCGAGCAGCAGCTCGGTCGTGTCGACGCCCTTGTAGCCCATCTTCTCGATCTTGCCCGGCACCGTGACGCCCTGCGCCGTCTGGCCGAACCCGGACTCCTTCTCGACCAGGAAGGTGGACATGTTGCGGTACACCGAGTCCGCGCCGGTGTCGGTCTTGACCAGCACCGCCACCAGGTTGGCCGAACCGCCGTTGGTGAGCCACATCTTCTGGCCCGTGACCGACCACCCGTCACCGTCGCGGACGGCGCGGCTGGTGATGGCGCTGACGTCGGACCCGCAGCCGGGCTCGCTCATCGAGAACGCACCGCGCACCTCGCCGGTGGCCATCCGGGGCAGGTAGCGCTGCTTCTGCTCCTCGGTGCCGTGGTGCAGCAGCAGGTGGGCCACGATGAAGTGGGTGTTGATGATGCCGCTGACGCTCATCCAGCCGCGGGCGATCTCCTCGACCACCAGCGCGTAGGTGAGCAGCGACTCACCGAGGCCGCCGTACTCCTCGGGGATCATCAACCCGAAGATCCCCATGTCCTGCATGCTCTTGACGATCTCGGTCGGGTACTCGTCGGCGTGCTCGAGCTGGGTGGCGACGGGGAGCACGCGTTCGTCCACGAACTCGCGCACCAGGGCCAGCAGGTCGACCTGGTCGTCCGACAGCCCGTCGGTGTGCTGCAAGCGCCCCATGCTGGTGCTCCTCGTCGTGCGCGGGTTCGTCACTGAACCGGCCGGTCGGCGTCTGACTCTCGAGTATGGGCGTCGAGCGCGGGCCGACGGCACCCCCGGACGGTGTGAGACCCACCACCGTCCGGGGCCGCGCGCCGGGTCAGGCGGTCTTGGCGCCCGGCGCCTTGCCCGCCTTCTTCGCGGCCGACGTCTCGGTGGAGGCGCCGTCGGTCGACAGCCCGCCGCCGGTGTTCTCCAGGTGCGCGCGGATGAACCAGTGGAACAGCTCGAGCTGACGCAGCTGGCCGATCACCAGGTCCTCGCTGACCGGGTCGGCCTCGGACGTCGTCTCCTGGGCCTTGCGGTGGTCGGTGATGACGCCGGTGTAGACCAGGTCGAGCGCCCCCAGGTGCTCCTGAGTCGTGGCGCGCACCAGCGAGTAGTCGCCCCACGAGCGGCCCTCGATGATCGCGCCCGGCGTCCCCAGCGGCGAGGAGCCCAGCGAGGCGATCCGCTCGGCGCACTCGTCGGCCATCGCGCGCACGGCGTCGATCTGCGGGTCGAGCATCTCGTGCACGGCGATGAAGTTGGGGCCGATCACGTTCCAGTGGACGTGCTTGAGCGTCAGCGCGAGGTCGTTCAGCGCGTTCAGCCGGTCCTGCAGGGTCGCGGCCACAGCCGCGCCGTCCTTCGTGCTCATGCCCGGGACGGTGAAGCGGGGTGCGGGCTGGGTGATCATCTGCGGAGTCCTCCTGCGTCGGGTGAACGGGCCCGAGAGGGACGAGCCCGACGTCTCAACCGTAGGTAGGCCGGCGCCGCCCCGCCCGTTGAAACCCGTGGACCTCAGGCCGGGGGCGGCGCCCAGTGCTCGCCGCGCGCCATGCCGGCGGCACGGCCCCTGGCCGACACCACCAGCGCCATCTTGCGCGACGCCTCGTCGATCATCTCGTCCCCCAGCATCACTGCCCCACGTGCGCCACCGGCCGCAGAGGTGAAGTGCGAGTAGGCGTCCAGGATGTTCTCAGCGTGGTCGTAGTCCGCCTGGCGGGGGCTGTAGACCTCGTTCGCGGCATCGACCTGGCCAGGGTGCAGCACCCACTTGCCGTCGTACCCAAGGGCCGCCGACCGGCCCGCGACGCGACGGAACCCCTCGACGTCGCGGATCTGCAGGTACGGCCCGTCGATCGCCAGCAGGTCGTGCGAGCGGGCCGCCATCAGGATCTGCATCAGCACGTAGTGGTAGGCGTCCCCGACGTCGTAGCCCGTCGGCTGCTCGCCGACGACCAGCGACTTCATCGCGATGCTCGCCATGAAGTCGGCCGGGCCGAAGACGATCGTCTCGAGCCGGGACGACGAGCCGGCGATCGCCTGGACGTTCATCAGGCCCAGGGCGTTCTCGATCTGGGCTTCGATGCCGATGCCGCCGACCGGGTAGCCGTGCGCGACCTCGAGCTGGGTGAGCAGCAGATCCAGGGCCACGACCTGCTCGGGGGTCTGCACCTTCGGCAGCATGATGGCGTCGAGCTGGTCACCCGCCCCGCCGACGACCTCGACGACGTCGGCGTAGGTCCACCTCGTCGTCCAGTCGTTGACGCGCACGACCCGCACCCGATCGCCCCAGTCGCCCTCGCGCAGCCCGGCCACGATGGTGGCGCGGGCGGCCTCCTTGGCGATCGGCGCCACCGCGTCCTCGAGGTCGAGGAACACCTGGTCGACAGCCAGCGTGCGCGCCTTGTCGATCATCTTCGGGCTCGACCCGGGCACGGCCAGGTTCGACCGGCGGGCCCGGGTCGGGCGCGGACGGGCGGTGAACGGTGCGGTGCCAGGCGTCCTCGGCTGGGGCATGGGCCCGACCGTACCGGTGGGGTCGCCGCGGGGTCAGGCCCCGACCGTGGTGACGTTGCCCACCTCGGTGACGACGCGTCGCGCGCGACCGGCCGCCTGGGTGCGGACGACGACCGCGAGTCCGGCCAGCACCAGCGCGGCGCCCGGCAGCACCGCCAGCGGTGGCACCTGGCCGGGCCACACCCACGCGACGACGGTCGCGCCCGGCACCTCGAGCAGGACGGCCAGGCTGACGGTCGTGGCGCCCGCGCTGCGCAGCGCGCGGTTCAGCAGCGTGTGGCCGAGCAGCTGCGCGGTCAGGGTGAGGACGGCGATCTCGACCCAGCTGCGCGCCGAGAACCCCCACAGCGGCGTACCCGAGACCAGGCACACCGGCAGCAGAACCAGGGCGCAGGTCGTGTAGGCGACCAGGGTGTAGGACGCCGTCCCGACCGTGCGCCGCACGGACTCGCCGGCGCTGATGTACCCCGCCGCCGCCGCACCGCCGGCCAGCGCCATCAGGTCACCGCGCAGCGCGTCGGCCGAGCCGGTGGCGTCGACCCCGGTGATGACGACGACGCCGACCAGCGCGAGCAGCACACCGACCAGGACGCCGCGCGGCACCGGCAGCCCGCGCACCCGCATCAGCGCCACCGTGAACAGCGGGGTCGTGGTCACCAGCGCCGTCGACGCCGTCACCGTGGTCAGCCGCAGGCTGGGGATCCACAGCCCGAAGTGCAGCGCGAGGAACGCCCCGGCGACCACGGCCGTCAGCAGCACCCGCCGCTGCTCGCGCACCAGGGCCGCGAGCTCGGCCCGCCGACGTCCGACCGTGAAGGGCACACCGGCGGCGGCCCCCAGAGCATTACGCCAGAACGCGATCGCCAGCGCCGGGGCCAGGCACGAGGCGCCGATCGGCCCCGAGAACGACACCGCGACGACCCCGGTGGCGATCAACCCTGCGGTGAGCAGCGGCGGGTCGTGGTCGTGGCGGGTCACCGGCGAACTCTCTCACCCGCCGCCGGGCGGCTGTGGCACGCTCGGGCCATGACCGAGGTGCCGGCCGCCGACGCGGCGCTGCTCGCGGAGGCCGCGGCCAAGAGCGGGCTGGTCTGGCTGCGGCCGCAGGGCCAGCCGCGGGCCTGGCCGGCGTGGCACGTCTGGCACGACGGCGCCGTCCTGGTCGTCAGCGGCCCCGGCGAGCAGCAGCTGCCCGAGCTGGTCGGGCCGGTCGAGGTGCTGCTGCGCAGCAAGGACACCGGGTCGCGGCTGATCACCGTCGCCGCCACCGCCACGACCGTGTCGCCGGACGACCAGTCCTGGCCGGCCGCGGCGGCCGCCCTGGCCGCCAGCCGGCTGAACTCACCGACCTCACCCGCCGACCTGCCGGACCGGTGGCGCGGCACCGCCGTGATCACCCGCCTGACGGCCCACGGAGCGGCGATCGAAGGCCCCGACCGCTACGACACCGCCAGCGGAGCGGCCCCACCTGCGCCCAGCGAAGCGACCACCTCGGGGTGGCGCCCCTGGCACCTGCGCGGACGTCCCCGCCGCGCCCGCCGCGGCTGAGACCGGGACGCCGCCACACCGACCTCCGCGATCGCCCCCGCGGCCCGGCGGGCGAGCTCCAGCTGTGCGCGGCGGGGGGGGGGCGCCCGGCCCCGAGGGTGCTGTGAGG
>JACMOY010000005.1 GCA_014377795.1 Actinomycetota bacterium
CCCCGCCCGTGCTCACGCTGCACGACCTGCCGACCCCGCCCCTGAGCGACCAGCTCCCCCACCCCGCGGCGCTGGGCGTCCTGGTCCCGGGGGCCGCCGCGTGCCTGCCGCTGACGCCCGGCGCCTCCGCCGAGACCGCCCGCCGCTGGGGCTTGACCCCGACCGTCGTGCCGCACCCGCACGTCGTGCCGCTGGACCGCGTCGGCGTCGCCCGCCGCGTCCACGGCGTGGTCGGCCTGCACGCCAAGGTGCGGGCGAACAACGATCCGGCCGCCGTCCGGGTGGAGCTCGCCGACGCCGTCGCGGCACTGGGCGCGCGGCTCGCGCCCGAGCTGGACCGGCGGTTGTCCGACGACGCGCTGTGGGACCACCTCGCCGGCCTCGACGTGCTGGTGCTGGCCTACCGCCGGGGCACCCACTCGGGCTTCGTCGAGGCCTGCCACGACCTCGGCACGACCGTCGTCGCACCCCGCGTGGGCTACCTGGCCGAGCAGCACGACGTCGTGCCGTACGACCTCGACGTCCCCGTGTCCCTGACGATGGCACTCCGGCGGGCGTACGAGAACCCCTGCACCGGAGCTGATCCCGAACAGCGCAGGGCTGAGCGGGTCGCGCTCGCGATCGTGCACCGCGAGCTGTACCGGTCGGTGGCGGCATGAAGATCGGCATCGTCGCGTCGGCGCGCTTCCCGATCGTGGAGCCGTTCGCCGGGGGCCTGGAGGCGCACACCTGGTCGCTCGCGCACGGCCTGCGCACGCGTGGCCACGACGTGACCGTGTTCGCCGCGCCGGGGTCGGACCCGGCCCTCGGCGCGCGGGAGCTGCAGGTGCGCTTCCCCACCATCAGCCGGACCGCTCGGGCCGACACCAGCATGACGCCGGAGTGGTGGCTGCAGGAGCACCACGCCTACCTGTCGTTGATGCTCGAGCTGAGCGACAGCGACCTCGACGTGGTGCACAACAACTCGCTGCACTACCTGCCGGTGGCGATGGCGGCGTCGTTGCGCACGCCCGTCGTGACGACCCTCCACACGCCACCGACCCCGTGGCTCGAGTCGGCCATCCAGGCCCCCCGCCACTGCCCGGTGGTGTTCGCGGCGGTCAGCGCGCACACGGCGCAGGCCTGGCGCCACGTCGTCCCCGACGCCGCCGTCGTGCGCAACGGCGTCGACACCGACCGCTGGCGACAGGGCCCCGGCGGCGGGCCGGCGGTCTGGTCCGGGCGCATCGTGCCGGAGAAGGGCCCGCACCTCGCGGCCCGGGCCGCGACCCTCGCCGGCGTACCGCTGCGGCTGGCCGGTCCGGTCCTGGACCACGACTACTTCGACGAGATGCTCCGTCCGTGGCTGCGCGGCGACGTCGAGCACGTCGGGCACCTGCGCACCGACGAGCTGGTCGAGCTGGTCGGGTCGGCGTCGGTCAGCCTGGTGACACCGTGCTGGGAGGAGCCGTACGGCCTGGTGGTCGCGGAGTCGCTGTCCTGCGGCACTCCCGTCGCCGGCTTCGCCCGAGGTGCGCTGCCCGAGCTCGTCGACGGCGGCACCGCGCGGCTGGTCGCACCCGGCGACGCGACGGCTCTGGCGGCCGCGCTCGTCCAGGCCGCCCAGCTCGACCGGGACCGCGCGCGTGCGCACGCCGTCGCGACCTGCTCGGTCGAGGCGATGGTCGACGGCTACGAGGCGCTGTACGGCTCACCGGCCGTCGAGCGGGCGGCGTGATCGGCTGGTACGTCCACGCCCACGGCCGCGGTCACCTGCAACGGCTGCAGTGCGTCGCGGCCCACCTGCGCACCCCGGTCACCGCGTTGTCCTCGCTGCCGCCGCCACCCGGCTGGTCCGGTGCGTGGGTCGTGCTGCCCGACGACCTGCCGGGCGCCGACGCCGCTGCCGACGGTCCGGCCGACCCCACGGCCGGAGGCACCCTCCACTGGGCGCCGCGCGGCCACCCCGGCCTGCGGGACCGGATGGCCGCGATCGCAGCCTGGGTCGCCGCGGTGCGCCCAGCCCTGGTCGTGGTCGACGTGTCGGTCGAGGTCGCCGTCCTCGTCCGGTCGATGGGGGTCCCCGTGGTCGTGGCGGCGATGCGCGGCGACCGGACCGACCGCGCGCACACCACGGCGTACGACCTGGCGGACGCCCTGCTCGCACCCTGGCCGGCGACCCGCCCCGAGCCCTGGCCGCAGCGCTGGCTCGCCCGCACCTGGCACGTCGGCGCCCTGTCGCGCTTCGACGACCGCCCCGTCGCGCCGCCGCCCGGCACGAACCGGGTCGCGGTGCTCTGGGGGCGCGGCGGCTCCGACGTGACCGCTGCCCACGTCCGGGCCGCTGCCGCTGCCACGCCGGCGTGGACGTGGGACCTGGGCGGCTTCGACGGCGTCGACCCCGACCCGTGGGCGCTGCTGCAGAGCGCCGACGTCGTCGTGACCCATGGCGGCCAGAACGCCCTCGCCGAGGTGGCCGCCTCGCGCCGCCCGGCCGTCGTGGTGCCGCAGGAGCGCCCGCACGACGAGCAGCACGCCAACGCCCGGGCGCTGACCGGCCTGGCGGTCGTCCGCCCCCGCTGGCCGGCGCCCACGCAGTGGTCCGCGCTGCTGGACGAGGCGGTGGCGCAGGACGTCTCGGGGTGGTCCGAGTGGTCGGACGGCCAGGGCGCCCAGCGGGCCGCGCACCGGCTGGATGCCCGCGCCGCCGAGCTGGCCGCGGCATGAGGGTCGTCGCCGTCACCATCGCCGCCGGCCGTCACGC
>JACMOY010000399.1 GCA_014377795.1 Actinomycetota bacterium
CAGCGCCGCGAACGCCGCGGGGCCGGCGTACCGGGGGATGCGTCGGGCGCGCGCCAGCAGCAGGGCGAGCAACGCACCGACCAGCAGCTGCTGCACCCGGCCGTCGGTGCCGTAGTAGGCCCGCGACAGCGACGCGGCGCCGTACGCCCAGGCCATCGCCGCGGCCGAGGCCACCACCAGCACGGAGGCGACGACGGCCAGCAGCTCGCGGCGCACCCGCAGGCAGCCGACCACCACCAGCGGCCACAGCAGGTAGAACTGCTCCTCGATCGACAGCGACCAGGTGTGCCGCAGCGGCGAGGCGCCGGCGTACGCCGCGAAGTAGTCCTCGCCGGCCGCGACGAAGTGCCAGTTGGCGAGGTAGGCGAGGGTCCACAGCGCGTCGCCGCGCCGGGCCGACCACGTCTCGGGCCGCGCGGCCCACCAGGTGGCCAGCGCCACGACGACGAGCACCAGCAGCAGGGCGGGCAGCAGCCGGCGCACCCGCCGCACCCAGAAGCCGACCAGGTCGATCCGGGCGCGATCGCGGTGCTCGCGCACCAGCAGCCCGGTGATCAGGTAGCCCGAGAGCACGAAGAACAGGTCGACGCCGAGGAACCCGCCGCGCACCGCGCTGCCGGCCCCGCCGCCGAGGTGGTACGCCACGACCGCCGTCACGGCGACCGCGCGAAGCCCGTCGAGGGCGGCTCTGCGTCCCCCGTCGACGGCCACCCCCAGACCGTACGTCGGCCCCGCCGTCCGCCCGGTCACGAGCCGACGAGAACGGCCCACGCCGTTCTCGCGGACTCGGGGCTCAGCCCGCCCGCGACGTCAGTGGTGGGCGAGCCGGTGGGCGCCGAGCACGTCGAGACCGAAGTCCGAGACCGGGTCGCGCCACACCGAGTGCGCGTGGTTCGCGCCGCGCTGGGTGTTGTCCCACTCCAGGAGCAGCCGCGACCCCTGCACCCGGTAGTAGTGCGGCGCACCCGGCTCGAGCGGCCCGGCCCAGGCGATGTGCAGCTCGTCGAGCTGCGCGTCCGCGCAGGCCGGCGACACGGCGTCCGGCACCCGCCCGACGTACGTCTGCACCAGCCGGCGCAGCAGGTCACGCTGCTCGCCGTCGAGCTCGCTGCCCGGCACCCCCCGCGGCTCGGCGGTGTACTCGACCGCCCGGTGGTCGTCCTCGCCGTAGGCGACGGCGTCGTCGATGGCGTCGCTGAGCGTCTGCAGCTTGGCCTGCTCGCTGTCGTCGCCGAACCGCTCGCGGCGCCAGGTCCCGGCCAGCGGGATCACCCGGTCGCCGGGCGAGACGACGGTGCGGTTGGCCGTGACCAGGTCCGAGGGGGCCGTGGCGTGCAGGACGGCGCGGGCGGCGAGCTCGGGGGACAGCGACCGCACCAGGTCGCGCGCCAGGTCCTCGACCCGCGCCAGCGGCCGGTTGACGGCGCCACCGAGCAGCGACGACGACGCCGGGTCGGCGCCGAGGAAGCACGGCGTGGTCGAGACGAGCACACCGTCGACCACCAGGTTGTTCAGCGACACGTGGTGGCCGCCGAACCGCCAGCCCCACGCACCCTGCTCACCCGGGGTGCCGAACACGCGCAGGTAGTACAGACCCGGGTCGCGGCCGCGCTCGCGGTCGAAGCGCGTCACGAACCCCTCGGCGTGGTCGAGGACGTTCTCGAGCCCCATCACGGTGGCGACCGTGACGTACGCGGCGGGCGACAGCCCCGAGGCCACCAGCCGCATCGCGGCGCGCTGCTGCGCGGGACGCTGCTGGTGCACGGTGAGACCGCCGTGGTCGGTGGGGGTGTAGAACCAACGCCGCCGCTCGAGGTCGTCGTCGCCGTCCTGGGGCGCGCGGCCCACGGCGGTGGCCCGCTGCCCGTCGTCCAGGGCGCCCAGCCACGCCAGGGCGGCCTGCGCCATCGTCGAGGCGACCTCACGGCGGGCGGGTACGTCGTCGTCCAGCACGACCGCAGGCTACCCATCGAGACCCCATGGCGCAGCAAGGTCCCGCGACCTACTGTCGGCCTGGCCCCACCCCCCCTGACAGGAGAACCCGTGACCACTCCCACCGACGACCGCCCCGACCTGCTCACCGTCATCGCGTCGATGAAGGCCGCCCCCGGCAAGGAGGCCGAGCTCAGGGCGGCGCTCGAGGCGCTGGTCGAGCCCACCAGCCGGGAGGCGGGCTTCGTGAACTACGACCTGCACCAGGGTGTCGAGGACAGCGGGCTGTTCTACCTGTACGAGAACTGGGAGTCGGGCGAGCTGCTGGACGCCCACCTGGCCGCGCCGCACCTGGTGGACTTCGCCGCGCGGCTGGGCGACCTGGTCGACCAGAGCGGCCTGACGACCACCCGGCTGCACCGGATCGCCTGACGCCCACCGGCGACCGGCCGTGGTCGGGCCGGTCGCCGGCACGTGGGCGAAGCCCGCGATCCCGGGTTCGCACAGGGCAGTCACCTCGCGCCCGCGGTGGACAGTAGCCCCCCACGACGGCGATGCCCTGGCAGCACGACGCCGCTCAGACCGACCCTCGGGGGCCTTCCTGAGCGGCGTCTCGTATGCGCACCCGACGCCGCCCCAAGGACGACGTGCTGGTCGGTGCGCGAGGGGGGATTTGAACCCCCACGCCCTTTCGGACACTGGCACCTGAAGCCAGCGCGTCTGCCATTCCGCCACTCGCGCGTGACCGCCGCAGACCCCTGATCGGGGTCTCAGAAGCCGTCGGCAAGATTAGCACGCACAGGGCGGGCGACCCGCCGCCCGTTACGATCGTCGCGAGCCAGACGCAGCGCCCGACGACCGGCCGACCACGATGCAGCGACAGGAGGTGCCCATGGGCGTGATGGACCGCTTCGAGAAGGGCATCGAGCGCGCCGTCAACGGGGTCTTCGCCAAGGCCTTCAAGTCCGAGGTGCAGCCGGTCGAGATCGCCAGCGCCCTGCGCAAGGCCTGCGACGACCGGGCCGCCGTGATCAGCCGGGGTCGCACCCTGGTGCCCAACGCGTACGTCGTCGAGCTGGGGCGCACCGACCACGAGCGGCTGGGTGAGTACGCCGACGCCCTCGGTGACGAGCTGGTCGCCAGCCTGCGCGAGCACGCCGACCGCCAGGGGTACGCCTTCGTGGGTCCGGTCACGGTCGAGCTCGAGCTCGCCGACGGGCTCGACACCGGGGTGTTCAGCGTCCGCACCGCCACCCTCAAGGGACGTGACAACCAGGCAGCCCAGGCGCCGATGCCGCGCGACCCCCAGACCCCGCCGCCGCCCGGGCCGGTGCCGGCGTCACCCGTCACGGTCGCCTCGCCCGGACGCCGCCCCTGGCTCGACATCGACGGCAACGCCTATCCCCTGGTCGGCTCGCTCACGGTGATCGGCCGCGGCGAGGAGGCCGACGTGGTCGTCGACGACCCGGGCGTCTCGCGCCGGCACGCCGAGATCCGGGTCACCAGCGACGGCCCGCACCTGGTGGCCACCGTCCGCGACCTCGGCTCGACCAACGGCACGCTGGTCGACGGCGACCGGATCGGCCGGGGCCAGCACGGTGAGGCCCTGCGCGAGGGGACGACGATCACCATCGGGCGCACCCGCGCGACGTACCGCGGGGGTCCGCGATGAGCGAGCTGACTGTCACCGTCGTCCGGCTCGGGCTGCTGGCACTGCTGTGGGTCTTCGTGTTCTCCGTCGTGGGGGTGCTGCGCGGCGACCTGTTCGGCACCCGGGTGACCGCGCGGGCGGCCAAGGCCGCGCCGGCGCCGCGCCCGGCCCCGGCACCCAAACCCGCCAAGGTGGCCAAGGCGCCCGCGCCGAGCCGGCGCACCCCGCACACGGTGGTCGTCACCGAGGGGCCGCTGCGCGGCACGACGATCACGCTCGGGCAGCAGTCCGTGCTGATCGGGCGCAACCCCGAGTCGACCCTGGTGCTGGACGACGACTACGCCTCGGGCCGGCACGCCCGGATCTTCCCCGAGGCCGGTGAGTGGTTCGTCGAGGACCTCGGCTCGACCAACGGCACCTTCGCCGGCCAGCAGCGCGTCCACGGGCCGCAGCGCCTGACCGTCGGGTCGACGCTGAAGATCGGCACCACCGTCCTCGAGCTGCGCAGGTAGGGGCATGGCGATCGCGTTGCGCTACGCCGCCCGCTCCGACATCGGGCTAGGCCGGTACACGAACAACCAGGACTCCGGGTACGCCGGCCCGCACCTGCTCGTCATCGCCGACGGCATGGGCGGGCACGCCGGCGGCGACGTCGCCAGCTCGGTCACCGTCGGGCGGATGGTGGCGCTGGACGGCGAGTCCCACGGCGGCGACGCCCTGGCCCTGCTCGCTGCGACCTTGCGCGAGGCCAACACCGAGCTGCGCCGGCGCACCGCCGACGACCCCACGCTGGCCGGGATGGGCACCACCACGACGGCCCTGATGCGCTACGGCAACAAGCTCGCGCTGGCCCACATCGGTGACTCACGCGCCTACCTGCTGCGCGGCGGCGAGCTGACCCGGATCACCCACGACCACTCCTTCGTCCAGAGCCTGATCGACGAGGGCCGGATCACCGCCGAGGAGGCCGAGCACCACCCGCAGCGCTCGGTCGTCACCCGCGTGCTCACCGGCGACCCCGACGACGAGCCGGACCTGTCGGTGCGCGAGGCCCGGGTCGGCGACCGCTACCTGATCTGCTCGGACGGCCTCACCGACGTCGTCCGCGACGCCACGATCAGCGAGACCCTCGCCGAGCACGCCGACCCCGCCGGTGCCGCCGACGCGTTCGTCGCGATGGCGCTGCGCGGCGGGGGGCGCGACAACGTCACCTGCATCGTCGCCCACGTGATCGACGTCGCCCGCGAGGCCGACGTCGGCACCACCACCCCGCAGGTGGTCGGGGCCGCGGCGGTGCACGGCACCGCCACCAGCAGCGCCTCGGCGAGCACCCCCGCCGCCAAGGCGGCCGCGCTCGAGCGGGCCACGGGCGACGATGAGACGCCGCCCGACCCCGCGCTGGCCATCGCGCCGCCGGCGTCCAAGCGACGGTGGGCGATGCGCTCTCTGCTGGCGGTGCTCGTCGCGGCGCTGCTGGCCGGTGGCGGGTACGCCGCGTACGCGTGGAGCCAGCACCAGTACTACGTCGGCGCCGACGGCACGCAGGTCGCGATCTTCCGCGGGCTGGCGCAGGACATCGGGCCCGTGCACCTGTCGAACGTCTACGAGCGCGCCGAGCTGCCGGTGGCCAGCCTGCCGCTGTACAGCCGCGAGCAGGTCGACCAGACCATCACCGCCGACAACCTCGCCGACGCGCGCACCAAGGTCGCCGCCCTGCGGGCCGAGGCCGCCGCCTGCGCCACCGGCACCTGCACGGGCGCCGGCTGATGGCGACGATCACCACGCTGGCACCACGCACCCGTCGCGGGGTCGAGCTGGTGCTGCTCGTCGGCGCCGTGGCCATCGTCCTGGTGGCCTACGCCAGCACGGGCCTGGCCACCAAGGGCACGCTGCCGCCCAGCCTGCTCGCGTACGGCGGCGGTCTGGTGCTGCTGACCGGCGCGGTGCACGTGACGCTGCGGCTGCGCGCGGCGTACGCCGACCCCGTCCTGCTGCCGATCGCCACCCTGCTCAACGGTCTGGGCCTGGTGATGATCCACCGGCTCGACGACGCCGAGAAGCGCACGACCGCCGAGGCGTTCGCCCCCAGGCAGCTGGTCTGGATGGCGCTGGGCGTCACCCTCGCCGTCACCATCCTGTGGGTGCTGCGCGACCACCGCCGGCTGCAGCGCTACACCTACACCGCGATGGCCGCCGGGCTGGTCCTGCTGCTGCTGCCGCTGCTGCCCCTGCTGGGCAAGAACATCAACGGCTCGCGGATCTGGATCCGCCTGGGCCCGCTGTCGTTCCAGCCCGGTGAGATCGCCAAGCTGTGCCTCGCCGTGTTCTTCGCCGGCTACCTCGTGCAGACCCGCGACGCGCTCAGCCTGGTGGGACGTCGGGTGCTCGGCCTGTCGCTGCCCCGCGCCCGCGACCTCGGGCCGATCATCGTCGCCTGGCTGGCCAGCCTCGGCGTCCTGGTGTTCGAGCGCGACCTCGGCTCCTCGCTGCTGTTCTTCGGGCTGTTCGTCGCGATGCTCTACGTCGCCACCGAGCGCAAGAGCTGGATCGCGATCGGCCTGGCCCTGTTCGTCGCCGGGTCCTACGTCGCCTACCTGCTGTTCAGCCACGTGCAGGCACGGGTGCTGCTGTGGCTGCACCCGTTCTCGCAGCAGGCTCTCGACATCAGCACCCAGCTGGTGCTCGGGCTCTACGGGATGGCCAACGGTGGGCTGCTCGGCACCGGGCTCGGCCGCGGCCGACCCGACCTCACGCCGTTCGCCGAGAGCGACTACATCGTCCCCTCGTTCGGCGAGGAGCTGGGGCTGTTCGGGCTCTTCGCCCTGCTGTTGCTGTACCTGGTGCTCGTCGAGCGGGGCCTGCGCACTGCGCTCGGCGTCCGAGACGGCTTCGGCAAGCTGCTCGCCACGGGCCTGGCCTTCGCCGTCGCCCTGCAGTGCTTCGTCGTCGTGGGCGGCGTGACCCGGGTGATCCCGCTGACCGGGCTGACGATGCCGTTCCTGTCCTACGGCGGGTCCTCGCTGGTCGCCAACTGGGCCATCATCGGCCTGCTGCTGCGGATCAGCGACCAGGCCCGGCGTCCACCGCCCGCCGTCGAGCCGACGTCCTTCACCCAGACCGGCGACGCGGCGCTCACCCAGGTGGTGAAGCTGCGATGAACGCCCCCATCCGCCGACTGTCGGCCGTCGTCGCGCTGCTGTTCGCCTCGCTGCTCATCTCGAGCACCTCGATCTCGTTCGTGCAGGCGGCCTCGCTGCGCGACCAGCCCGGCAACCGGCGCACGCTGCTGGAGAACTACGCCCGCGAGCGCGGCCCGATCCTGGTGGCCGGCGCCCCGGTGGCCCGCTCGACCGCGTCCAAGGACGAGCTGCGCTACCAGCGCCGCTACACCGACGGGAAGCTCTACGCCCCGCTCACCGGCTACTACTCGTTCGTGTACGGCGCCGGCAGCGGCGTCGAGCGCACCCAGGACTCGCTGCTGTCGGGGTCCTCCGACCAGCTGTTCTACCGCCGCATGGTCGACCTGGTGACCGGTCGCGCACCGCAGGGCGCGTCGGTCGAGCTGACCGTCCTGCCGGCGGCCCAGCGTGCCGCAGACGCTGCGCTCGGCTCGCAGAAGGGGGCCGTGGTGGCCCTCGACCCGCGCACCGGGGCGATCCTGGCGCTGGTCAGCCACCCGACGTACGACCCGGGCGTCCTGGCCGGGCACGACCTGGGGGCCGTGCAGAAGGCCTACGAGGGGCTGCTCAACGACCCGGACGACCCACTCGTCGACCGTGCCGTCGCGGGCGACCTGTACCCCCCGGGCTCGACGTTCAAGCTGGTGACCGCCGCCGCCGCGCTGTCCACCGGCCGCTACACCGAGACCAGTGAGCTGCCGGGCCCGGCGCGCCTCGACCTGCCGCAGACCAGCGCCACGCTGCCCAACGACTTCGCGGGGGCGTGCGGCCCGAACGACAAGGTGACCCTGCTGCGGGCCCTGCAGATCTCGTGCAACACCGCGTTCGGCTCGCTCGGCATCACCCTCGGCGGTGACGCCATCCGCGCCCAGGCCGCCAAGTTCGGGTTCGGCGAGCGGTTGCGGGTGCCGATGTCGGTCACCCCCAGCACCGTCCCCCAGGGCATGAACGCCCCGCAGGCCGCCCAGGCCGCGATCGGTCAGTCCGACGTCCGGGTCACCCCGCTGCAGATGGCCATGGTCAGCGCCGGCATCGCCAACGGCGGCAGGGTGATGACGCCGTACGCCGTCAAGACGGTCCGCGGCCCCGACCTCAGCGTCATCGAGAAGGCCTCGCCGCAGGAGCTGTCGCGCGCCGTCACCCCCGAGGTCGCGGCCGCACTGACCCGGATGATGCAGGCCGTGGTCACCGACGGCACCGGCACCCGCGCGCAGATCCCCGGCGTCGACGTCGCCGGCAAGAGCGGCACCGCCCAGCAGGGCAACGGCCAGCCGCCGCACGCCTGGTTCACCGCGTTCGCCCCGGCGGGGGACCCGCAGGTGGCCGTCGCCGTCGTCATCGAGGACGGCGGCACCGCGGGCAACGAGGCCCTCGGGGGCCGCCTGGCCGCACCCATCGCCAAGGCCGTCATGCAGGCGGTGCTGCGCCGATGAGCCCCTTGCACCCCGCGCCCGGACTGCGGGTCGGCGGCCGGTACGAGCTGACCTCGCGGATCGCCGGCGGTGGCATGGGTGAGGTCTGGGCCGCCCGCGACGACGTCCTCGGTCGCGACGTCGCGGTCAAGGTGCTGCGCGGCGAGCACGCCGACGACCCCGCGTTCCTCGCCCGGTTCCGCACCGAGGCGCGCCACGCGGCATCCCTCTCGCACCCGAACATCGCCTCGGTCTACGACTACGGCGAGGTCGACGGCGTCTCGTACCTGGTGATGGAGCTGGTGCCCGGCGAGCCGCTGTCGGCGCGGCTGACCCGCGACGGCGCCCTGGCGCCGGCAGTCGCGGTGCCCCTGCTGCAGCAGGCCGCCACCGCCCTGCAGGCGGCCCACGCGGTGGGGCTCGTGCACCGCGACGTCAAGCCCGCGAACCTGCTCATCACCCCTCAGCAGCAGGTCAAGATCACCGACTTCGGCATCGCCCGGCTCGGCGGCGACGACCCCGTCACCCGCACCGGCGAGGTGATGGGCACCGCGCAGTACCTCTCGCCCGAGCAGGCCATGGGGCAGCCGGCGACCTCTGCCAGCGACGTGTACTCCCTGGGCGTCGTGGGCTACGAGATGCTCGCGGGTCGCCGCCCGTTCGAGGCCGAGAGCCCCGTCGCGATCGCGATGGCCCACGTCTCGCGCGAGCCCGACCCGCTGCCGGCGACCGTGCCCGCTCCGCTGGCCGCCGTCGTCCTCGCCGCTCTGGCCAAGGCCCCTGCCGACCGCCCGGCCACCGCCGCCGACTTCGCCGACGCGCTCGGCCGGGCGCTGCGCGGCGACCAGGGCGCCGCCACGACCCAGCCGATCGCCGCACCGGTCGACCGCACCCAGGTGCTGCCGGTGATCCCGCCGGCCGCCACCGCCGCGCCGGCGGCCCCGCCGACCCGCGAGCAACCCCGCCGACAGCGGTCTTCCGCCCTGCTGCTCGGGCTGCTGGTGCTGCTGGCCGGCGGCGCTGCGGTGTGGGCCCTGGCCCAGTCCGGCGGCACGTCCGCCACTGCGCCGACGACCGCCCGCACCTCGGCCCGCCCCACCGCAACGCCGTCGGCCACCCGGTCCACCACGACCCCACCGGCGACGACCACAGCACCGACGACACCGACGCCCACACCGGGCATCGCGCTGGATCCTGCGACGTACGTCGGCCAGCGCGCGTCCGACGTCGAGAAGGCCCTGAAGGTCCTGGGTCTCCTGGCGTCCACCCAGGACGTGGTGACCGACCAGGTGCCCGAGGGCACCGTGGTGGGGCTGAGCCCTGCCGGGCCCTTCGCCGCCGGCGACACCGTCACCCTGCAGGTCGCGAAGGCGCCCAAGGGCAAGGGCGACGGCAACGGCAACGGCGACTGATCCGATGGTGACCCCTGTGACGACGGTGACCCCAGCCACGACGAAGGGTTCGACGTGAACGCCCCACCCCGCCTGCTCGGCGGACGCTACGAGGTCGGCGAGGTGCTCGGCCGCGGCGGCATGGCCGAGGTGCACCTGGGCCGCGACACCCGCCTCGGGCGCCAGGTCGCCATCAAGATGCTGCGCTCGGACCTGGCCCGCGACCCCTCGTTCCTCGCCCGCTTCAAGCGCGAGGCCCAGTCGGCCGCCTCGCTGAACCATCCCGCCGTGGTGGCCGTGTACGACAGCGGCGAGGAGCCCACCGACGACGGCGCCGGCGTACCCGTGCCCTACATCGTCATGGAGTACGTCGAGGGCCGCACCCTGCGCGAGCTGCTCTCGCGCGGGCGCACCGTGCCATGGACCGAGGCGCTGCGGATCACCTCCGGCGTGCTGGCCGCGCTCGGGTACTCGCACCGCGCCGGGATCGTGCACCGCGACATCAAGCCGGCCAACGTGATGCTCACTCCCGACGGTGACGTCAAGGTGATGGACTTCGGCATCGCCCGGGCCATGGCCGACGCCTCGGCGACGATGACCCAGACCCAGGCCGTCATCGGCACCGCGCAGTACCTGTCGCCCGAGCAGGCCCGCGGCGAGACGGTCGACGCGCGCAGCGACCTGTACTCGACCGGCTGCCTGCTCTACGAGCTGGTCACCGGGCGCCCGCCGTTCGTGGCCGACTCGCCGGTGGCTGTGGCCTACCAGCACGTCGGCGAGGCCCCCCAGCCGCCGAGCGTGCACCACGCCGACGTCCCGCACGCGGTCGACGCGATCGTCGTCCACGCCCTGGTCAAGGACAAGAACGGGCGCTACCAGAGCGCCGAGGACTTCAAGGCCGACACCGACGCGGCCCTGGCCGGGCGAGCCATCAGCCCGGCCGCCCTGGGCAGCATCACCGCCCTGGCCGGCGGCGCCGCAGGGGGGATCGCCGGCGCGGCCGCCACCGAGGCGATGTCGACCCAGGCGGTCGGACGCGCGGACGAGGCCACCGCCGCACTGGGCCCGTTCGGTGCCGGCACCCAGCGACTGTCACCGGTCCCGGCACCCGGCGCGACCCGCCCGGTCGACTCCCTACCCTCGCGCCGCGACATCGTCAGGGACGAACGTCCCACCCGGGCCGGTGTGTGGGTGCTGCTCGCGCTGCTCGCCGCGGCCCTGCTCGCCCTCGGCGTCCTCGTCCTGCCCGGCCTGCTGGGCAGCGGCACCGCGGCCAAACCGAACGTCCGCGTCGCCGACGTCACCAACCAGACCGAGACGGCGGCGGGTGCCACGCTGCGCGGCCAGGGGCTGGTCGTCGCCCGACTCGAGGACGTCAGCCCCGACGTCGAGGCCGGCAAGGTCATGCTGCAGAGCCCGACCGCGGGCACCTCGCTGCCCACCGGCCGCACCGTCACACTCACGATCTCGACCGGCCCCGGCACCGTGACCATCCCCGACGTCACGGGCCAGACCCGGACCGACGCCCAGCGGCTGCTCGAGGATGAGCGGCTCAAGCTCGGCAAGGTGCTCACCGTCGACAGCCCCGGCACGGACGCCGGGCGGGTCGTCTCCAGCGACCCCGCGGCAGGAGCGTCCGCGGCTCCCGGCACGTCGGTGACAGTCAGCGTCTCGAGCGGGAAGGTCAAGGTGCCCAACGTGCTGGGTCAGACCCTGGCCGAGGCATCCAAGACCCTCACCGACGCCGGGCTCGAGGTCGGCGCCACGACGTCCGTCGAGAGCACCCAGCCGGTCGACACGGTCATCGCCCAGTCCGGGTCGGGCGCGACGGTCCCCACCGGCACCAAGATCAAGCTGAGCATCGCCAAGGCCGCACCCACCCCGACCCCCACACCGACCGACACGGCCACTGTGCCCCCGGCGCCGACCGACACCGGCACCGTCCCCCCTCCCCCCGCCTGACCCCGCCCGGCCCATGGGCTGGGTGGGGCCTAGGTGCGGACCAGCGGGGCCATGTCCTTCGACCGGGCGACCGCGCCGGGGTCGCCGCAGCGGGCCAGCCAGTTCGCCAGCAGCCGGTGCCCGCCCTGGGTCAGCACCGACTCGGGGTGGAACTGCACACCCTCGAGCGGCAGGTCGCGGTGCCGTACGGCCATCACGACACCGCCCACCGTGCGGCCGGTCACCTCGAGCTCGGGTGGCACCGTGCCCGGCTCGATGGTCAGGGAGTGGTAGCGGGTGGCGGTGAACGGCGACGGCAACCCGGCCAGGACGCCGGCGCCGTCGTGCTCGACCAGGCTGGTCTTGCCGTGCAGCAGCTCGGGGGCGCGGCCGACGACGGCGCCGAACGCGACCCCGAGGGCCTGGTGACCGAGGCACACGCCGAGCATCGGCTGCGACCGCTGGGCGCAGGCCTCGATCATCGCCACGGACACCCCGGCGTCCTGCGGGGTGCCCGGCCCGGGCGAGATCAGCACCCCGTCGTACCCCGCGGCGTCCAGCGTGCTCACCGCGTCGTTGCGCGCGACCTCGCAGGTGGCGCCGAGCTGGGTGAGGTACCCGACGATGGTGAAGACGAAGCTGTCGTAGTTGTCGACGACCATGATTCGCCTGCTGCCCGTGCCGCTCACTGGCTCACCGTCCCGTCGTTGAAGGGCATCAGCGGGGCGAGCACGGGGAACCCCCACACGAACAGCAGCGCGATGGCCACCAGCGCCAGGACCAGCGCGAGGGTGGCCCGCACCGGCCAGGGTCCGGGCAGGTGGCGCCACAGCATCGCGTACACGTCAGCTCCTCGGGGTGGACGGCGCAGCCGCCATGAGCACGGCCGGCACCTTGCCGCTGGTCTTGGGAACGGTCTGCGACAGGGCCGAGTACACGACGTACCGCTCGCGCGCCGAGAACTCGGGGTGACAGGCGGTCATCGTCATCATCGCGGTGGTGGGCACGGCGCCGGGCCTCTCGGGCACCGGGGCGACGACGTCGACCCGGTCGGGCGTGACGATGGTGTGGCCGACGACCCGGTAGACGTAGTACGTGGTGCGGGTCTCGACCACGACCGCGTCACCGGACCGCAGCTCGGCGATCTGGTTGAACGGCTTGGCGTAGGTGACCCGGTGGCCGGCGACCGCGAAGTTGCCCACCTGGCCCGGCCCGGCGCTGGTGTCGTAGTGCCCCACCCCCTCGTCCAGCACCGACAGCTCGGTGCCCTGCAGGATCGGGCGCACGTAGTCGCGCCCGAAGCGCGGCACCCGGATCAGCGCGAACGCCCGGCCCATCGGGATCTGGGCCAGCGTCGCCCCCTTGCCCGGGTCGGCGGCCCGGGCCACCGGCGCGCCGGCGGCACCCCCGGCCTGCGGTTTCCAGGTCTGCTCCAGCTCACGGGCGGTCTGCTCCTGGGCGCGCCCGGCCACCACGTCGGTCCACCACAGCTGCCACCCGACGAACAGCAGCAGCAGGACACCGAGGGTGATGAACAGCTCGCCGATCCCGTGGACGACGGCACGCAGCGCCCGCACTAGCCCCGACCCCTCATGGGCGTTGGGTCCGGGCGTAGCGCAGCTCGATGGTGCCGTCGTAGCCGGGCATCGTCAGCGAGCGCTGGGCGCTGACGGCGTACCCCAGACCCAGCGCGTCGACGTACTCGCGGTAGATCCGCAGCTGGGGCGAGCGCGCGAGTCCGCGGCGCAGCGCGGTCGGGTCGCCGACGGCGCGGATGAGGTACGGCGGGGAGTAGACCCGGCCCTGCAGGATCAGCACGTTGCCGACGCACCGCACGGCGCTGGTCGAGATCACCCGCTGGTCCATCAGCATCATCGCCTCGGCGCCGGCCGACCACAGCGCGTTCACCACAGCCTGCACGTCCTGCTGGTGCACGACGACGTCGTCGGGAGTGAACCCGTCCGGCAGCGACCCGTCGCGGTGCGCGTCGTCCAGCCGCACCGTCACCCCCGGCCCCGTCGCGACGGCGGTGCCGGCCGCCGGTGCCAGGTCGCTCTGGTCGCCGGCGAGGCGACGCACCAGCGACCCGGACGGTGTGGTCTGCACGGTGAGGGCCTGCACCTGCCGTCTCAGCGCGCTGACCTGCTGCTCCTGGACGTCGGCCCGGTGCTGCTGCTCGCGGATGACGTCGGCGGTGTCGGTGCGGCCGACCGAGCGCAGGTCGGTGCCGCGGGCGGTCTGGGCGCTGGTGGTGGCGAGCATGCCGGCGACGGCGAAGACGACCGGCACGAGGGTGCCCCAGCGCGAGGGTCGACGCAGATGCAGCTGCGACCGCACGCGGTGCGGCACACTGGCCCAGAGCAGGCGCACTCCGGTCGGCACGGCACCCCTCCTGACCGGTTGGCTTGCGACGTTCGCCCCCACGTTAGACGAACCCACGAGGCGAGGAGTGACCCGTGCCCGAGTCGAGGGCCCGCAAGAGGGCCGGATACACCCCACCGCCGGTCAAGGCCAGTGGCCCGCGACAGAGCCCACGGTGGTACGCGCCGGTGATGGTGGCGCTGTTCGTGATCGGTCTGGCGTACATCGTGACGTTCTACGTCAGCGAGACGCGCTACCCGGTGCCCCAGCTGGGCCGGGCCAACATCCTGGTCGGCTTCGCCATCATCATGGCCGGGTTCGGGATGGCCACGCGCTGGCGCTGAATGACACCGGTGTGAGTCGGTCCCCAGGGTGTGGAGAACTCTGTGGATAGACCGCCGGGCCGGCCGTCGTCAGCTTCAGGACCGCCAGTGCCACGAGCATGACCAGCACGCCTCCCAGCCCGGCCAGCTGGATCAGCGAGCGGTTCTGTCGTGGTGCGTGCGCGAGGACGGCGGCCGCGACGGCCCCGGTCACCAGTCCGCCGAGGTGGGCCTGCCACGCGATGTTCAGACCGGGCACGAAGCCGATGGCCGCGTTGACCGCGACGACACCGACCAGGCCGCGGCTGTCCAGGCCCATCTTGCGGTTGATCACGACCAGCGCCCCGAACAGCCCGAACACGGCGCCGGACGCCCCGACCACCTGGGTGTACCAGGACGGCTTGGCGGGGTCGGCCAGCACCAGGTAGCCGACCGACCCACCGATCGCCGACAGCAGGTACAGCGCGGCGAAGCGCGCGCGGCCGAGGCGCTGCTCGAGGATCGGGCCGATCTGCCAGAGCACGATCATGTTGAAGACGATGTGCAGCAAGAACCCGGGGTCGTGCAGGAAGGCGCCGGTGACGAAGCGCCACGGCTCGCTGCTCGCCAGGACCGGGAAGAACGCCAGGCGGGCGGTCACGACGTCCCCGCCCGCCCGCTGCAGCACGAACACCAGGACGCAGGCCCCGATGATGAGCTGGGTGACCAGGGGGCGACCGGTGCCGGCCCGCCCGCCGAACGCCGTCCGCGCCTGGCGCTGCCCGGCCCCCTGCTCGCGCACGCAGTCGACGCACTGGACGCCGACAGAGGCCGGCCGCTGGCAGTCCGGGCACACGGGCCGCTCGCACCGCTGGCAGCGCACGTAGCTCACCCGGTCGGTGTGACGCGGGCAGACCGGCTCGGCCGTGGTCGGCGCCGACGGTTGCGGGTCGACGCCGTCCACTGCTGGTCTCCTTGCTGTTGAGCCGCTAGGGCTAGGGGTTGATGGTGACGCGCTCGATGACGACGGGCTCGACCGGTGCGTCGCCGCGCCCGGTCGCGACCGCGGCGATGGCGTCGACGACATCGCGGCCGGCCTGGTCGCTGACCTCACCGAAGATCGTGTGCTTGCCGTTCAGGTGCGGGGTGGGGACGACGGTGACGAAGAACTGCGAGCCGTTGGTGCCGCTCCCGCCACGCTTGCCGGCGAGGGCCATGGCGAGCAGATAGGGCTTGTTGAACACCAGGTCGGGGTGGATCTCGTCGTCAAACGTGTAGCCGGGGCCGCCGGTTCCCGTGCCCTGGGGGCAGCCGCCCTGGATCATGAAGCTGGGGATGATCCGGTGGAAGGCCAGCCCGTCGTAGAACGGCTCGGTCTTGGTCGTGCCGGTGCTCTCGTCCTTCCACTCCTTGCTGCCGTCGGCGAGGCCGACGAAGTTGGCCACCGTCTTGGGGGCGTGGTCGGGGAACATGGCGATGGTGATGTCGCCTTTGGTGGTGTGCAGGGTGACGTCCATACCGTGATCCTCCCACGGCGGGCCCTCACCACCTCGTCCTGCACCGCGCCCGGGATCAGGGCAGGATGGGGCGACGGCCGCCGGCCCGCCGGCGGCACCGAACGTGATCCACAGCCAGGGAGGCCCCGTGTTCACCAAGACCAGAGGATCCGACAAGGCCCGCGAGCAGGCCGCGGACGTCGCCAGCACCATCGGTGAGACCTGGCGCGACAGGGTCGCCCCGACGGTGGGCGCGAAGGCTCGTGACGCCCGCGACTGGGCGGCGCCGCACGTCGAGCACGGTCGCAAGGCAGCCGCCCCCAAGGTCGAGGCCGCCGTCGACGCCGCCAGCGAGAAGGTCGCCCCGGTCGTCGACGCCGCCCGCGACCAGATCGACCACTGGCTGCCGCGGGTGCTCGAGGCCGTCAGCGCGGCCGCCACCGCCGGGGCCGCCGCGGGGGCCACCCCCGGGGAGTACCGCTAACCCAGCGGGGGCGCCCGCGCCGTGGTCCAGGCGGAGGCGG
>JACMOY010000400.1 GCA_014377795.1 Actinomycetota bacterium
AGTGGTCAGCCCGAGTAGTCCGAGCCGTGCAGTCAGCCCGAGTAGTCGGAGCCGAGCAGCACGGTCAGTCGGCTGCCGTATTGGCTGGACTGCTCGATGACCCCGTCGCCGAGGTCGGACACCAGGGTCTGGGCGGCGGCCTGCTGGTCGGTGGTGGCGTAGACCACCGACGTGGGGGCGGTGGTGCGACCGTTGCCGACGCTGACGGTCCAGCCCACTGCCCGCAGCGCGGTCGCGGCCTTGGCGGCCAGGCCCGAGATGCGGGTGCCGTTGAGCACCGACACCGGCGCCGTCCGGTCGGCCGGGCCGCTCTGCCTGGGCGTCGGCGTCGGGCTGGGCGAGGGGCTCGCGGTCGGGGTAGGGGTCGTGGTCGGGGTGGGGGCCGCGGTCGGGTCGCCCCCGGCGTTCGTCCCGTCCGCCGCGCCACCGCTGGCGGCGACCGACGCGGCGGTCGAGTGGTTCAGCTGCCAGGTGCCGACGCCGACCCCCACGACCGCCAGCACGACGAGCAGGGCGGGCACCAGGTCGGTCAGCGCCGAGCTGCGGGGCCGGTGGGCTCCGCTGCGCTGACGCAGCGTGGACGACCGCTGGCCGGCAGGCAGGTCAGACCTTCAGGCCGAGCCGGCGGGCCGAGCGGGCCCGCTGGCGCGAGGCGCGCATCCGGCGCAGCCGCTTGACCAGCATCGGGTCGACGACCAGGGCGTCCGGCCCGTCGATCAGCGCGTTGAGCACCTGGTAGTACCGCGTCGAGGACATGTCGAACAGCTCGCGGATCGCCTGCTCCTTGGCGCCCGCGTACTTCCACCACTGGCGCTCGAAAGCGAGGATCTCGCGGTCGCGGTCGGACAGCCCGACGTCAGCGCTCGGGCCGGACGCCGCTCGCGCGGGTCCGGTCGTGGTCGCAGCGTCCATGCGGAGCCTCCAGGCCTCGGGTGCTCGCTCAGGATAGCCGGTGAACCACACCAGTGTCATTCACCTGCGCCGACCCCACCCTGCGCCGGCCCCACCCCCGACCCGGCCGAGCCGCTGGCGGCGTGGGTGAACGCGTGGCCACCACCGTCGGCTCAGGCCATGGTGTCCAGGATGCTCGAGATGTCCGCCTCGGTCGTGCGGGGGTTGACGATCGCGAACCGGGTGACCGTCTCGCCCTCGTGCGTGGTCGGGACGACGAACGCGAAGTTGGCCAGCAGCAGCCGGTCGCTCCAGCGCTGGTACTGCTGCGGCTTCCAGCCGACCCGGCGGAACACGACGACCGAGGTGTCCGGCTCGCGCAGCAGCTCGACGTAGTCGCGGCGCTCGATCTCGGCGGCGGCGTAGCGGCACACGTCCAGGGTGCGCTCGACGGCCTCGGTATAGGCGTCGGTGCCGTGGGTCGCGAGGCTGAACCACAGCGGCAGCCCCCGGGCGCGGCGGGTCAGCCCGATCGAGTAGTCCGCGGGGTTCCAGTCCCCCGCCTCGCTGAGCACGTCCAGGTACCCGGCCCGCTGGGTGTGGGCGGCCCGAGCCAGGGACGGGTCGCGGTACAGCAGCGCGCAGCAGTCGAACGGCGCGAAGAGCCACTTGTGCGGGTCGACGATGAACGAGTCGGCGCGCTCGATGCCCTCGTACATGCCCCGGATGCTCGGGGCGGCCAGGCCGGCGCCGCCGTACGCGCCGTCGACGTGGAACCACGCGCCGAGCTCGGCGCACGCCTCGGCGACGGAGGCGAGGTCGTCGATGATCCCGAAGTTCGTGGTGCCGGCGGTGGCCACGACGGCGAACAGCCCGTCGACGCCGGCTGCCTCGACGGTGCGTCGCAGGTTCTCGCCGGTGAGCCGGCCGCGCTCGTCGCCGGGGACGCCGAGGAAGTCCACGTCCATGACGTCGCACGCGCTCTTGATCGAGGAGTGCGCCTGGGCGGTGCCGGCGACGGCCCAGCGGCGCGGCTCCTCACCGGCGCGGCGAGCGCGCGCGGTGTGCCGGGCGGCAACCAGGGCGGACAGGTTGCCGATGGTGCCGCCGGGGACGAACACCCCGCCCGCGGTGTCGGGCAGCCCGGCCAGGTCGGCGACCCAGCGCAGGGCGGCGTTCTCGGCGTGGACGGCGCCCGCCCCCTCGAGCCAGCTGCCGGCGTACAGGGCCGAGGCACCGACAACCAGGTCGAACAGCGTGCTGGCCTCGGTCGGGGCGCACGGGATGAACGACAGGAACCGCGGGTGGTCGGTCGAGATGCACGCCGGGGCCAGCTCGGTGGTGAACAGGTCCAGCGCCGCCGCCCCGCCCAGCCCCTTCGCGGTGATGGTGGCCCCCGCCACCTCGTCGAGCTCGGCCGGGGTGCGCGGGCCGTCCAGGGGCACGGGGTCCATCCGCAGCCGGTGGCGGGCGTAGTCGAGCACGGCCTGCCCCAGGGCCTCGGTGTCAGCGTCGTATCGGTGCACGGCGGGAGTGTAGGTGGAGCGGCAGCGCACCCCGCACAGCGAGACGGCCCCCGGCAGTTGCCGGGGCCCGTCTCGTGCGGGTCGAACGTGGGTCAGCGGGGCAGCACCAGTCGCTGGCCGACGCGGATGACGTCCGGGTTCGACCCGACCGCACCGCGGTTCTTGACGTACAGCGCCTTCCAGCCACCGGCCACGTGGGCCCGGCTGGCGATCTGGCTGAGGGTGTCGCCCGGGCGCACCCGGTAGGTGCCGCGGACCGCGGCGACGGTGGCCCGCTTCCTCGTCACGCGGGCCGCGCTGCTGCTGGACACCTTCGTGACGCTCGTCTTGCGCACGACCGCCTTGCGGGTCGTCGAGCGGCTGGTCGTGGCCGAGCCGGCAGCGTCGGCACGGCTCAACCCGAGCCGGCGCGAGCACGAGGGCCAGGCGCCCCAGCCCTGCGCGTCCAGCACCTTCTCGGCGATGGCGATCTGCTCGGACCGGCTGGCCCGGTTGGCGGTGGACGCGTACGCGCCCCCGCCGTAGGCGCGCCAGGTGGCCCCGGAGAACTGCACGCCGCCGTAGTAGCCGTTGCCGGTGCTGATGCCCCAGTCACCGCCGGCCTCGCAGCCGGCGAGCCGGTCCCAGGTGCGGCCGGTGGCGGCCTGAGCGGGGCCGGCCAGGGCGATCGGGGCCACCAGGACGGCGCCGGCCGTGCCGAGCACCGCCACAGTGCGGCCGTGGTGGGTGGACGAAGGCGTGCGGTGACGCCCGGAGTAGCGGGACATGCGGTTGCCTCTCACGGTCGAGCGCCTTCGAGGTCAGCTGTCGGGTTCGGGTCGTGAGCACCCGGCCGGCTCGTGCATCCGGCTTCACCCCGAGGCCACCGAGATGGCCACCTGCATCGGGTCCCCCGCCTCCACCGGCGGTCCGTCTGGTCGTGACCGTTGGCCCGCCTGGTGGAGTTCGGCGCTGCGGGCGCGGTTCTGAGGAATTCTCAGCGCACCCTAGGGACTCGGCCCCCAGGCCCGCAACCTGAAGCCCGCTAGCGTGCCCCGGTGACGACCCCGCCGGCGCCGGCCCCCCGCACCGACGTGGTCGACCCCGGTTGGGCGCAGGCGCTCGCCCCCGTGCGCCTGCGGATCGGGTCGCTGGGTCGGGCGCTGGCCGCCCGCCCCGAGGGCTACCTGCCCGCCCCCGAGCACGTGCTGCGGGCGTTCTCGCGGCCGCTGCGCGAGGTGCGGGTGCTCGTGGTCGGTCAGGACCCCTACCCCACCCCCGGGCACGCGGTCGGGTTGGCGTTCTCGGTGGCGCCGGGGGTGCGGCCACTGCCGCGCAGCCTGGCGAACGTCCTGACCGAGCTGACGTCGGACGTCGGCGCCGAGCGCCCGCTGGACGGTGACCTGACCCCCTGGGCCGACCAGGGCGTGCTGCTGCTGAACCGGGTGCTGACCGTGGCGCCCGGGAAGGCGGGCGGCCACCGCGGCCTGGGGTGGGAGCAGGTCACCGATCTGGGCGTCCAGGCCCTGGTCGACCGCGGCGGTCCACTGGTTGCCGTGCTGTGGGGTCGCGACGCCCAGAGCCTGCGGCCGCTGCTCGGTGACGTCCCGGTGATCGCGAGCCCACACCCGAGCCCGCTGTCGGCCCGGCGCGGGTTCTTCGGCTCGCGACCGTTCAGCGGGGTGAACGCCCTGCTCGCCCAGCAGGGCGCCGCGCCGATCGACTGGACGCTGGCGCGAGGGGGGACGATGAGCCCATGAGCGACACCGCGCCGCACTGGTCCTGCTACGTCGCCCTCGGTGACTCGTTCAGCGAGGGGCTCGAGGACCCGGCGGACGGCGGTGGCTACCGCGGGTGGGCCGACCGGCTGGCCGAGCTGCTGGCCACGCGGTCGCCGGGCCTGTCCTACGCCAACCTCGCGGTGCGCGGTCGGCTGCTGCCGCAGATCACCGAGCAGCAGGTGCCCGAGGCGATCGCGATCGGCGCCGACCTGGTGAGCCTGGTCGGCGGGGGCAACGACGTGCTGCGCCCGGGCGCCGACCCCGACGCGCTGGGCGAGCGGCTCGAGGCCGCGGTGGCGGCGCTGCGGGCGAGCGGCGCCGACGTCCTGATGGCCACCGGTGTCGACCCGGTGAAGTCGCCGCTGATCAACCTCACCCGCGGCAAGGTGGCCACCTTCAACAGCCACATCTGGTCGATCGCACGCCGCCAGCAGGCGTTCGTCCTCGACCTGTGGGGGATGAAGTCGTTGCAGGACAGGCGGATGTGGGCCACCGACCGCATCCACATGACGGCCGAGGGGCACCGTCGGGTGGCCCTGCACGCCCTCGACGCCCTGGGTGTCGGGGCCGACGAGGACTGGGCCTCGCTGCTGCCACCCGCACCGGCCCGGGTGCGGCGCGAGGTGGTCCGCGACGACGCCCAGTGGGTGCGCGAGTACGTCGGACCCTGGGTCGGGCGGCGACTGCGGGGCCGCTCCAGCGGCGACGAGGTGCAGGCCAAACGCCCTGCGGCGCAGCCGGTTCAGCCGCCTGACTGAGCCAGGGCCTGCACGACGCGCGAGGGACTGGGCCGACCCAGGTGGTCCGCCAACCAGGTGCTGGTGGCCACCAGGGAGGCGAGGTCGACGCCCGTCCGGACGCCGAGGCCGTGCAGGGCCCACACCAGGTCCTCGGTCGCGAGGTTGCCGGTGGCCGAGCGGGCGAAGGGGCAGCCGCCCAGCCCGCCGGCGGAGGAGTCGACGGTCGTGATCCCGTGCTGCAGCGCGACCAGGGTGTTGGCGAGCGCCTGCCCGTAGGTGTCGTGGAAGTGAACTGCGAGAACGGATCGTGGCACCCCGCCGTCCTCGAGCGCCTGCAGCGCCAACACGACCTGGCCTGCGGTGGCGACCCCGATCGTGTCGCCGAGCGAGACCTCGGTGCACCCCCGGGCGAGCAGCGAGCGCACCGCGTCGACCACCGCGCCGACGGCGACGTCGCCCTCCCACGGGTCACCGAAGCACATCGACACGTAGCCGCGGACGGCGAGTCCGGCGTCCGTCGCGCCGTGACAGACGTCGGCCGACATGGCGAGAGCCTGC
>JACMOY010000401.1 GCA_014377795.1 Actinomycetota bacterium
CCGTTGGCCCGAAAGCGGGCCTGGTCGCGCCAGCTGAACGACCAGTCGACCTCGTTGCGGACCGCGGAGGCGGCTCGCTGGATGTCGTACAACAGTGAGGCCAGCATCGCCTCGGTGTCTGCTGCCGTCAGTGCGGGCCGCGGCGGCATCCGCTCGAGCGCGCCGTCGACGCCCAGCGGTGGCGGTGCCCCCGGGGCCAGGAGCAGGTCAGAGCCGTGCCGCTGCCACAGGGTCTCGAGCAGCTGCTCGAGGGTGTTGCGCGTTCGTACCGCCGCGCCGTCCGCACCCGAGCCACTGTCGAGAGCGTCCGCCGTCATGGTGGCGCAGTCTGGCAGACCGACCGGAGCCCGCGCGGCGGTCAAGTCCGGGCCACCACCCGCCGATGGACCGCTGGACGGTCACTGACCCGATTGGGTGACCGCCACCCGGGTGTCGTGGCCAAGGGGGGGTGTCGTGGCAGCTCGTGTGGTCGTCTCGGCCGAGCCGGTGGCGGTGCCGTCGGACGGTTCGGGTCGCCGTCAGCTCGGTGAGATCCTCGTCGCGCGCTCGCTGCTCAGCCGCGCCCAGCTCAAGGACGCGCTGCTCAAGCAGCGGGTCTCGGGCAAGCGGCTCGGCACGCTGCTCGTCGAGCTCGGGGCCCTGGACGAGCGCGACCTGGCCTCGGCCGTCGGCGAGCACTGTGGTGTGGCCGTCGTCGACCTGCGCCTTCGGGCGCCCGAGCCGCAGGCCGTCGCGGTGCTGCCCGAGGCCGGGGCGCGCAGCCTGGTCGTGGTGCCGCTCTCGCTGGACGAGGGGATCCTGCAGGTCGCAGTGGCCGACCCGAGCGACGAGCTGTCCGACCGGCTCCGCGACGCCGCCGGCGCCGAGGTGGCACTCGTCGTCGCGTCGGCCACCGACATCCGCCGTGCTACCGACCGGGCCTATCGGGCGCTCGCTGGGATCGACCGCCATGTCGACGCCTTCCAGGCTTCGGCCAGCAGTCGTCGTGAGGCGCCCGTCGCCGTCCGGTCGTCCGCCGTCGTCGACGCGAACGCCCCCGTGGTCCAGGTGGTCACCATGATCCTGGCGCAGGCGCAGCGCGACCGGGCCTCCGACGTCCATATCGAGCCGATGGACGCCCTGGTGCGGGTGCGGTTTCGGATCGACGGCGTCCTGCACGACGTGGTGACGCTGCCGACGTCGATGGGCGGCGCCGTGACCAGTCGACTCAAGGTGCTCGCCGGCATGAACATCGTCGAGCGTCGCAGGGCCCAGGACGGGCAGTTCACCGCCAGTGTCGAGGGGCGCGACGTCGACGTCCGCGTCGCCAGCACCGGCACGGTGGCCGGCGAGAAGGTCGTGCTGCGCCTGCTGGACAAGGCGATCTCCTCGTTCCGACTGTCCGAGCTGGGCATGTCGGCGCAGACGTACGAGGTCTACTCGACGATGGTGCGCTCACCGTTCGGCATGGTGATCTGCGCCGGCCCGACGGGCAGCGGCAAGACCACGAGCCTGTACGCGACGATGACCGAGCTGAACGGCACCGAGCGCAACATCATGACCATCGAGGACCCGGTCGAGTACGTCGTCCCCTCGATCAACCAGATCCAGATCAACGAGCAGGCGGGCATCGACTTCGCCGGTGGACTGCGCTCGATCCTGCGTCAGGACCCCGACATCATCCTGGTCGGTGAGATCCGCGACGCCGAGACGGCGCGGATCGCCGCGCAGGCCGCGCTGACGGGCCACTTCGTGCTGAGCTCGTTGCACGCCACCGACACCAGCGCGGCGCTGCTGCGGTTCCTCGACCTCGACATCGAGCCGTACGTCGTCGGGTCGGCGGTCGTTGGCATCTTGAGCCAGCGACTGCTGCGCCGGATCTGTGACCAGTGCCGCGCGCCGCACCAGCCCACCCCCGAGGAGCTGGACTACTTCGCCGACGCCGGTGGGGTCGTACCCAAGGGTGGCTTCTTCCGCGGTGCCGGCTGCACGTTCTGCGCCGGCTCGGGCTACCAGGACCGTGTCGGCGTCTACGAGCTGCTGCGGATGACCCCCGACATGCGGGCGCTGGTCGCTGCGGCACCGTCGTACGGCGCCATCCGCGACCTGTCCCAGTCCGAGGGCACGCGCAGCCTGCGCCGCGAAGGTGTCCTGCTCGTCGAGCAGGGCGTCACCACGATCGCGGAAGTCGTCCGCGGGATCTACGTCCTGTAGGTGATGACCCGATGGTGATGACCGAGGCCACCAGCCCACCGACCCGACGCGGATCGCGCGAGATCATGCCGGCGCGGGTGAAGGGCACCGACCTGATGCACCTGAGCCGCCAGCTGGCGGCGTTCCTGCGCGCCGGCATCCCGATCCTCGACGGCCTCGACCTGCTGGCCCGTGAAGCGTCCAACGCGACCCTGCGCAGGGCGCTGGCCGACGTCGCCGAGGGCGTGCGACAGGGCGAGCCGCTGGCCGAGGCGTTCGACCGGCATCCGAAGGTGTTCCCCGCCGCCTACCGCAGCATGATCCGCTCGGCCGAGCTCAGCGGCAGCCTCGACACCGTGCTCGACCGCTTGACGATCTACGTCGAGCGCGAGGTGGCCGCCAAGAAGCAGATCCGCTCGGCGATGACCTACCCGATGGTCATCGTGGTGCTGGCCGTGAGCGTCTCCACCCTGCTGGTCACCTTCGTGCTGCCCAAGTTCGAGGTGTTCTTCGCCTCGTTCCACAAGCAGCTGCCGCTGCCGACGCGGATGCTGCTCGGCTTCTCGGGCCTGATCCAGCATTGGTGGTGGGTTGCGCTGATCGCCGTCGTCCTGGTCGGCGGGTCGTGCGTCGCGGTGCTGCGCACCGAGCGTGGCCTGCTGCTGCGCGACCAGACGCTGCTGCGCGTCCCCGTGATCGGTGACGCACTGAGGTACTCGGTGGTCGAGCGGTTCGCACGGGTGATGGCCTCGATGCTGCAGGCGGGCGTGCCGCTCGGTGACGCGATGGACGTCGCCGCTGCCGCCACCGGCAACCGACCCGCGGCGCTGCACCTGTCAGTGGCCCGCGAGGCGATGCTGCGTGGCGACGGCATCGCAGGCCCGCTCGCCGACACCGGAATCTTCCCGCCGCCGGCCCGTCAGATGCTGCGGGTGGGGGAGGACACCGGGTCGCTGGACGACCAGCTCGAGACGATCGCCTCGTTCTACGAGAAGGAGCTGGACTACAAGGTCAAGCAGATCACCACCTTGATGGAGCCGGCGGTGCTGATCGTCATGGGCGCCATCGTGGGCTTCGTCGCCCTGGCTCTGGTCAGCGCCATGTACGGCATCTACGGCCAGTCTTCGACGTGATGCGCGGCACCGGACGCGAGGCGGGCTTCACGCTCGTCGACACCATCGTGGGTGTCGCGATCCTCGGCATCGGCGTGACCACGGTGGTCGGGGGCATGGCCACCTCGATCACGGTCTCGGCCCGAGGGCGGGCGGCCGCCGAGGCCCAGATCGCGGTGCGCTCGTACGCCGAGCTGGTTGCCACTGCGACGTACGTCGACTGCGCCACGTCGTACAGCACCCCCTTCACCGCACCCGGTGGTTACACCGCGACGCAGGCGGTCTCTTACTGGGACAGTGCAACCAGCACCTTCGGTGCCACCTGTGGCACCGACAGCGGCCTGCAGCGGATCACGCTCACGGTCGCGTCGGACGACGGGCGCGCGAGCGAGGTGCAGCCCGTTGCCAAGCGCCGACGTCCAGCGGGCGAGACGTGAGCCGGCCCGTCCGCGACAGCGGGTTCACCCTGGTCGAGCTGCTGGTCGTCGTGGCCATCACCGGTCTGGTCATGCCCGTGATCGCCATGGCGCTGTCACTCGGCTTCCGCACCACCGACACCACCATCGGGCGGTTGCAGGACACCCGCGACCGCCAGATCGCACCGTCGCTCTTCACCGGCGACGTGCAGAGCGCCACCGTCGTCGACACGGCGAGCAACGCCGGGTGCCCGCTGGGCGGCGGGACGCTCGTCCTGCGGTTGAGCCGACGCGAGACCTCCGCTGCGGGCACGGTGGTGAACCGGGTCATCGTCTGGGACACCATCGTCTCGGCGGGCAGCGCACTGCTCGAGCGCAGGACGTGCGACGACACCGGCGGCAGCATGGCGCTGGTCAGCGGGGTCACCACGACCCATGACGTGGTCGGTGCGCCGAGCGTGACGTGCGCGCTCGCGAGCGGTGCGACGACGGCGTGCAACGCCGCGGCCACGATAGCCGCGGTCGACCTGGCCATCACCGACGCCAGCGGGACGTTCACCGTCAGCGCTCGCCGACGGGCTGCGGCGTGAACGCCCGCCTGCGTCTTCTGACAGCGGACGCCGACGAGGGCAGCGTCCTGGTTCTGGCACTGGCGTTCATGCTCGCCTTCGGGGTGCTGATCGGCGTCGTGCTGCAGCTCGGCGCCACCGGGGCCCGCACCACGGTGAGCGTTCGGGACCAGGGCATCGACACGTACGCCGGTGGCGGCGCGCTGGACGGTGCGATCAACCAGGTGCGCTCCGACCCGACGATCGGGGTGGCCCCCGCTGCGGCGGGCACCTGCTTCACGCTGCCCGTAGGCGGCCTCGGCAACACCTCGGCGATCACGGTCAGCTGCCAGCCGCGGTCGACGTCCGGCGCAGCCCTCGGCGGGTCGACCGGCGCGCAGCCCGCCTACGCAGTCACGGCGCTGTCGACGACCGCGGCCGAGGGCGTCACGGTCTCGTCCGGGACGACGACACTGCAGGGTGGTGCCGCGATCAACAAGGCGCTGACCGTCGCCACCGGCGCAACGCTCGACAGCACCGGCTACCCGGTGTTGGCGGGCACCTGCCCGGCGGCCGGCACCGGAACGGTCAAGGACGCCTGCGCGACCGGCGGCGCGGTCGTCGATCCCGGGTATCCGGGGCCGAGTACCGCCACTGCGGTGCAGCGCACCACCTTGCCGGCCTGCGCGGCGACGATGGCCCTGCAGCCAGGGGTCTACCGGTCCGCGGCTGCCCTGCAGGCCGTGCTCAGCTGCCCCGGGGCCACGATCGTCCTCGCCACCGGCACCTACTACTTCGACTTCCAGGACGTGACGACGCACGAGCTGGTGTACGCCGGGCCGGGCGGGGCCATCGGCGGCGCGGTATCGGGTACGCCGTGCAACCCGGCCTCACCCGGCGTCGACCTGGCGTTCGGCGGCG
>JACMOY010000402.1 GCA_014377795.1 Actinomycetota bacterium
GACGTGTCGATCGTCGGCTACGACGGCACCCGACTGGCGGGCATGCGGCCTCTGGCGCCGGCCACCGTGGGCCAGCCCCTGCTTGAGCTGGGGCCCAGGGCGGCCGCGCTCCTGTGCGGACAGCTCGACGGAGAACCACAGGGGGGATCGTCCACGCGGCTGGCACCCGCCCTCATCGCGCGACGTACGACGGCGCCACCGAGATCGTCAGCAGCGATCAGCACCCCCGTGCCAGGTGCTCGAACCTGAAAGGCCCGCCTCGTGCCCTTGACCTCGCTTCCCACCCCGCGCACCGAGGACTCAGCCGATGCCCCGCCGTTGCGCTGGGGGATCCTGGGCACGGGGTGGATCGCCGACACCTTCGTCAGGTCGCTGCGACGGCACACCCGCCAGGTCGTGCACGCCGTGGGCTCACGCACCACCGAGTCCGCGCAGCGCGCTGCCGCGGCCTGGGAGGCGCCCCTGGCCTACGGCACCTACGAGGCGCTGGTGGCCGACCCGTACGTCGACGTCGTCTACGTGGCCACGCCGCACAACTACCACTTCCCGCACGCCGTGCTCGCGATAGAGGCCGGCAAGCACGTGCTCGTCGAGAAGCCGGTGGGACTGGACGCGGAGGAGGCCCGCGGCATCGCAGCGGCGGCCGCCCGCGCCGGCGTGTTCTACATGGAGGCCATGTGGACCCTGTTCCTGCCCAAGTTCGACGTCGTGCGCCAGGTCCTCGACAGCGGGGTGCTCGGCCGCGTCGTCGCGGCGCACGCCGACATGGGTGAGCGCTTCGACGAACCACACCGCATCATGCGCCCGGACCTCGCGGGCGGACCGCTCCTGGACCTGGGTACCTACGCCGCCACCTTCGCGACGTGGACCCTGGGCCCTCCAACGGAGGTGACCGCCGTCGCCACACCCGCGCCCAACGGGATCAACGGCCAGCTGGCCATCGCCTTGAGCACCCAGTCCGGTGCCACCGCGTCCCTGCACACGACGATCCTGGCTGACACCGCGACCCGGGCCAGTGTCATCGGCACCCAGGGTCGTATCGACCTGGGGACGCGGTTCTACCTCCCGGGGCCGATGACGCTGCACCAACGGGGTGGGCCGTCGCTGTCGTGGGCCGAGCCGATGGTCGAGCACGACGCCCTGCACTTCGAGGCCGCCGAGGTCGCTCGACGGGTGGCAGCGGGCGAGACCGGGTCGCCGCTGCGGCCGTGGGCCGACACGGTCCAGACCATGGAGGTGATGGACCGGGTCAGAGGCGCCACCGGTCTCGACTTCGAGCAGGCCCGAGCAGACCGCGAAGCGGCAGTGTGACCCACGTCGTCAGCGACGCGCTCTGCAATCCATGCACAGAACCCCCGATCCGCGCATCCGCAGGTCAGGGGCCCTTTCGTGCTGTCTCAACTGCGTGCGCCCGAAGGGATTCGAACCCCTAACCTTCTGATCCGTAGCGAGACCGTAAGTCGCTCGCGTACAGGGCGTTGACCTGCGGCAATGGCATCGCTAGGTCGGCCGCGACCCTCGTGTGGGGGTGCATTGGGGGCAGGTCACGGGGTGGGTGTCGGTCCTGGGTGCGCGGCCCACAGGCTGGCGATCGGCAGCGCCCAGATGCGGTCTCCCAGCTCAAAAGGTTGCGGGCCGGTATTGAAGGCGATTCCACGGACGAATTCGGGCCCGAGCTCGTCACGCAGCCACGCCAGGTGACGGGCGTCGCGGGAGGTCGGTGTCCTTCCGGCTTTGACCTCGATCGCAACAACCCGCCCACCGCCCAGGTCGATCAGGATGTCGATCTCGTGGCGACCGCCACCCGGGCGGCCGCCAACATCCCGGGGCGAGACAGCACGTCGACTCCTACGGGTCCCCGTTCGCGCTGATCACGCTGGCCGCAGCCAAGCACCGCCAGCACACCGTGGTCCTGGAAGCGCACGCGTCCCGCAGCGGGTCGGGGGGCCAGCACGGGGTCGACCGACTGGTGGCGCACTGGGGTGCGTGGCTGGCGAACCTGGGCTTGGAGGAGGCGGTGATCGGGGCGTCGGTGACCGTGGAGACCGCCCCGGACTCTGGGCTGCGGCTTCGCCGGCTGGCGGTGCCCAACGTGGTCGGCGCCGCGCCGGAGTTCGCCCGCGCCACGGTCGGGGCGAACACCTAGTCCGCGGCCGGCGTGCCGGCGATCACCACCCGCGTCGCGATCACCTTCACCGGCCGCGGCAGCAAGCAGGACGGCATCCCCGACCGCGGGACGGCCGAGATGGCCACCGACATCGGCAACCAGCTGCCCGGGCTGATCGCGCGCCTGCGGGAGACCGGCGCCGGGACCACGGTGCGCTCGTGCACCGCCCAGGACGTCGTGGACTTCACCCGCGCCGCCTCAGAGCCGCCAGGATCACTACCTCGGCGCCGCGCTGCACCAGCGAGTCCGACGGGTGCGCCGCGACCACCGCGTCGGGCTCCGCATCCAGGCCCTCGCGCCCCTCCGTCGGCGTCAAGCGCTCTCCTCGGCGACGGGACGAGCCCGAGACCACATGGCGGTGGCCTTGGCGCGCAGAGCCGGCGACCTCAGCCCTCGCAGGTGAAGTTGCCCGGCGCCAGCGGGTGCTTCGTCGTCTCCTCGCCGCTGGCCGGCAGCGA
>JACMOY010000403.1 GCA_014377795.1 Actinomycetota bacterium
ACCGAGGACGACGGCTGGGCCGCCCGGCCGGGGGTCAGCGGCTGGGCACCCGGTGGGGCGAGCCTGCGACTGCGGCTGGTGCAGGACGTGCGGGTCACCACGACCGCGGACGGCGGCGCCGCCCTGCGCGCGGTCGCCACCGACGCCGAGGTGGGCGTGCAGGTCGAGTGCGAGCTGGTGCTCGAGCCCGGCGGCGTCGTCCGGGCCCGCACCACGGTCACCGCGTCAGGTGCCCACGCGTACGACCTGGCCGGCGTGCTGACCCTGTTGCCCGTACCGCAGCGAGCGGACGAGGTGCTCGACCTGACCGGCCGCTGGTGCCGTGAGCGCTCGCCGCAGCGCAGCCCGCTGCTGCACGGCGGTCGCACCCGCGAGTCCCGCCGGGGGCGCACCGGGCACGACGCCCCGCTGCTGGTCGTCGCGGGCACCGCCGGTTTCGGCTTCGGCGACGGCGAGGTCTGGGCCGCGCACGTCGCGTGGAGCGGCGACCACGTCCACACCGTCGAGAAGCTGCAGGAGGGCCGGGTGGCCCTCGGCGGTGGCGAGCTGTTGCGGGCCGGCGAGGTGCACCTGGTGCCCGGCGCGAGCTACGTCAGCCCCTGGGTGGTGCTGGTGTGGTCCGACCACGGCCTGGACGGCCTCACCGACCGGCTGCACACCCTGCAGCGCGCCCGGCCGAACCACCCGGCGTCGCCGCGACCGCTGGTGCTGAACTCGTGGGAGGCCGTGTACTTCGACCACGACCTGCCGCGGCTGCTGCGGCTGGTCGAGACCGCCGCCTCGGTCGGCGTCGAGCGCTTCGTCCTGGACGACGGCTGGTTCCTGCGCCGTCGCGACGACAGCGCGGGGCTGGGCGACTGGGTGGTCGACCCCGTCGTCTGGCCGCAGGGTCTGCACCCGCTGGTCGAGCGGGTGCGTGAGCTGGGGATGCAGGTGGGCCTGTGGTGCGAGCCCGAGATGGCCAACCCTGCCTCGGACCTGCTGCGCGAGGACCCCGACCGCGTCCTGGCCCGGCCCGGGCGCACCCCCCGCCCGTGGCGGCGCCAGCAGGTCGTCGACCTGACCCGCCCCGACGTCCACGCCCGGCTGCTCGAGCAGATCAGCGCGATCGTGGCCGAGTACGACCTGGACTACCTCAAGTGGGACCACAACCGCGACCTGCACGAGGCCGACCACCGGCAGGACGGCGTCTCGCGCCCCGCGGTGCACTGGCAGACGCTCGCGACCTACCGGCTGCTGGACGAGCTGCGGGCGCGGCACCCGCGCCTGGAGATCGAGTCCTGTGCGTCCGGGGGTGGTCGGGTCGACCTGGGCATCCTCGAGCGCACCGACCGGGTGTGGGCCTCGGACACCAACGACGCCGTCGAGCGCCAGCTGATCCAGCGCTGGACCGGGCTGCTGCTGGCGCCCGAGCTGGTGGGGGCGCACGTCGGCCCGCCCGTCGCGCACACCACGGGGCGCACCGTCGACCTCGGCATGCGGCTGCTGACGGCGCTGTTCGGCCACGCCGGCATCGAGTGGGACATCACCACCTGCACCGGGGACGAGCTCGACCGCGTCCGCGCGTGGACCGCGCTCTACCGCGAGCTCCGCCCGCTGCTGCACGGCGGACGCACCGTGCGCCGCGACCTGCCCTCGGGTCTGCCCGGCAGCACCGGCGCCCTGCTGCACGGGGTGGTCGCGCGCGACGGCGACCGGGCCGTGTACGCGATCGTGCGGCTCACATCGGACGCCGACGCGGTGCTCGGGCCGGTGCCGCTGCCCGGCCTGGACCCCGACCGCGACTACGTCGTCCGGCTGCGACCCGAGCTGGACGACCCGCACCGCACCGGGCCCCGGGGGTCGGTGCCCGCCCTGGTCAGCCGGCCCGAGGGGCTGGTGCTGCGCGGTCGCGTGCTGACGTCCGCCGGGGTCAGCCTGCCGCTGCTGCAGCCGGCGGAGGGGCTGCTGCTCGACGTCCGCGCAGTCAGCGGCAGGTGACATGCGGCCGCGAGCCGGCTGACACAATGCCGGCCATGGTCTCGACCCGCCCGCGCGTGCTCTCCGGCATGCAGCCGACCAGCGACTCGCTGCACCTCGGCAACTACCTGGGTGCGCTCGTGCAGTGGGTGGCGCTGCAGCAGACGCACGACGCCTTCTACTGCGTCGTCGACCTGCACGCGATCACCGTCGACGTCGACCCCGCGCTGCTGCGTGAGCGCACCCGGCGCACGGCCGCGCAGTACCTGGCCGGGGGGGTCGACCCCGACCGCTCGACGCTCTTCGTCCAGAGCCACGTGCCCGAGCACGCCGAGCTGGCCTGGGTGCTGGGCTGCCTCACCGGCTTCGGCGAGGCCGGTCGGATGACCCAGTTCAAGGACAAGAGCGGCAAGCAGGGGGCCGACCGCACGACGGTGGGGCTCTTCACCTACCCGGTGCTGATGGCAGCCGACATCCTGCTGTACGCCGCCGCCCAGGTGCCCGTGGGTGAGGACCAGCGTCAGCACCTCGAGCTGACGCGCGACCTGGCCCAGCGGTTCAACGCCCGGTTCGGTCCGGTGCTGACGGTGCCCGAGCCGCACATCGTCACGGCCACCGCCAAGATCTTCGACCTGCAGGACCCCACGGCGAAGATGAGCAAGTCCGCCGCCAGCCAGTCCGGCGTCATCGACCTGCTGGACGACCCCGCGGTGGTCGCCAAGCGGATCCGGTCGGCCGTCACCGACACCGGGCGCGAGGTGCGCTACGACCCGGTGGGCAAGCCGGGCGTCTCGAACCTGCTGACGATCCACGCCGCCCTCAGCGGCCGCGCGGTCACCGACCTCGAGGCCGACTACGCGGGCCGCGGCTACGGAGACCTCAAGGCCGACGTCGCGGACGTCGTCGACGCCGAGCTCACGCCGTTCCGCGAGCGGGCGATGGGGTACCTGAAGGACCCCGACGCCCTCGACGAGGTGCTGGCGGTGGGTGCCGCCAAGGCCCGAGCCGTCGCAGCGACCACGCTCGCGCTGGTCTACGACCGCGTCGGCTTCCTGCCCGCCCGGCGTCCGGTCGGATGAGCGCCCCGTGCACCGTCGGGGTGGCCATCGCCATCCCCGAGCCGTTCGGCAGCCGGCTGCAGGCCCACCGCGCCTCGTTCGGTGACCCGCTGGCCCGCTCGATCCCCACCCACATCACTCTGCTGCCACCCACGACGGTCGAGGGGGACGTCGGCGAGCACCTGGCTGCCGTGGCGGCGTCCGTGGCCCCGTTCACGATCCACCTGAGGGGCACCGCGACCTTCCGGCCGGTCTCACCCGTGGTGTTCGTCCAGGTCGTCCAGGGCATCGGCGAGTGCGAGAGTCTCGAGCAGCAGGTGCGGCGCGGGCCGCTCGCGCGCGAGCTCACCTTCCCGTACCACCCGCACGTGACCGTCGCCCACGACCTGCCGGAACCGGCGCTGGACACGGCGTTCGAGACCCTCGCCGACTTCGACTGCCGCTTCGAGGCGAGCGCGCTGCACCTGTACGAGCACGGGACGGACGGCGTGTGGCGGCCCGAGCAGACCTTCCCCTTCGCGGGAGCGAAGCCGTGAGCGCCCTCCAGTCCCTGTGGGCGCGGCTGACGGCGACGCCGGCCTGGCGGGCGTGGCAGCGGTACGGCCAGGCCCGGGGCGCGGTCCTCGCCGGCGGCATCGCCTACCTCGGGTTCTTCTCGATGATCCCCGCGCTGATCCTGGGCTTCACCGTCTTCGGCTTCGTGCTGCGTGGTCAGCCGGACCTGTTCGACCGGGTCGTCGCGTCGATCTCACAGACCTTGCCAGGCATCGTCAAGGACGCCGCGCACCCCGACAACGGGCTGATCGACGCGACCAACCCGCCCACCCCCAACGCGCTGACCATCACCGGGGCGATCAGCGTGGTCACGCTGCTGCTGGGTGGGCTCGGCTGGCTGGACGCGCTGCGTGAGGGGGTGCGCGCCGTCTTCGGTCAGCCGCCGCTGAAGGTCAACCCGGTCAAGGGCAAGCTGGTCGACCTCGGGGTGCTCGCGACGCTCGGCCTGGCGGTGCTGGCCTCCGGCGTTCTGTCGACCGTGGTCAACGCCGCCGGCCCGTGGCTGCTCGGCCTCGTCGGGATCGACCAGACCACGGTGATCGGCACCGTCGCGCTGAGCGCGGCCGCGATCGTCGTCGTGTTCGTCGTCGACGTGGTCATCATGCTCGTGGTGCTGCGTGTGCTCAGCGGGGTCGCCCTGCCGCGCGCCGACCTGATGCAGGGGGCGGTCGTGGGCGCCCTCGGCCTCGGTGTCCTGAAGCTGACCAGCGGGCTGCTGCTCAAGAGCGCGGCCAACAAGCCTCTGCTGGCCTCGTTCGCCGTCATCATCGGGTTGCTGGTGCTGATCAACCTGATCAGCCGGATCATGCTGCTGGCCGCCGCGTGGGCGGCCACGACCGCGGACGACCGCGGGCACCTGGCCGCCGGGCCGCTCGAGGCGGGGTCGGCGTCCGTGGCGCCGCTGGGGCCGCGCGAGGACACCCTGCCGTCGTTCGGTCAACGCTCGACCGACCGGGTGGCTGTGGCCGCCGGCGCGGTGATCGGGGTCATCGCCGCGCTGGGCGTGCGGACCGCGCGGCGCGGGCTGCACGCAGCTGTCGCTGCCGTGCGTGGGCGCTGAGCGCCAGCAGCCCGACGACCAGGAACGCCGAGGCGAGCCCGCCGGCTCCGATCCACCGGGCCCACTGGGTGCCGGGCACCGGGCCGGCCAGGATGGACGCCGAGCGCCGGTCGAGCGCACCGCCCACGGTCACCGGCACCGACGGCTCGACGACGACCCCGCCGCTGCTCGCGGTGAGGCCGTGCGAGGTGGCCCCGGCGGACGTGACCTCGCCGGGCTCGACCAGGTGGCCGATGGGCCGGGCCTGCGTGCCGTGGGCGAACGCCCAGTCCAGCATGGCTGCGGTGGGCCGCCAGCTGCGGTCGGCCCGGGCCAGGGCCGTGACCACGTAGGTGCGGCCGCCGCGAGTCGCGGCTCCGACGATGGTCCAGCGGGCCGCGACGGTGTAGCCGTTCTTGACCCCGACGGCGCCGGGGTAGTTGAACAGCAGCGAGTTGTGGTTCTGGATCTCGTACGAGGTGCGCACCTTGCCGACCTCGGCCCTGCCCGGGAACCGCACGTGCCTGGTCGCGACCAGCGCGTCGAACGCGGGCAGCCGCAGCGCCGCGCGGGCGATCAGGGCCAGGTCGTACGCGCTGGTGACCTGGCCGGGAGCGTCCAACCCGCTGGGGTCCTTGACGACCGTGTCCAGCGCCCCCAGGCCGATCGCGTTCTGCTGCATGGCAGCCACGGTCTGCTCCACCCCGCCGACACCCCCGGCGACCCGGGCCAGCCCGGTGGCGGCATCGTTGCCGGACGAGAGCATCATCCCCTGCAGCAGCTGCTGCACCGAGTAGCTCGAGCCCGGGCTCATCCCGACCTTGGTGCCCTCGACCAGGTCGCCCGGCACCGCGGTGTAGTGCTCGGCGGGGGACAGCAGCGGGATCACGGTCAGCGCCGTCAGCATCTTGAGCGTGCTGGCCGGCAGCGCCCGGCCGTGCGGGTTCTGGGCGACCAGCACCGCGCCGGTCGTGGCGTCAGCGAGCAGGTAGGACGCCGCTGCCAGCTGCGGTGGCGCAGGGACACCGGCCGGCACGTCGTACACGGGGGCGCCGCCGGTCAGGCGCTCGCCACCGACGGGTACGGGCGGGGTCGTGGTGGCCACCGCGGGCCCGCCCGACGCACTCCAGGTGACCAGTGCCAGCAGCAGGGACGCCGCCGCCCGGCGTCGGGTCGGGCTCAGGCCTTGCGGGTGAGCAGCGCCCGCTTCACCTCTTGGATGGCCTTGGTCACCTCGATGCCACGGGGGCACGCCTCGGTGCAGTTGAAGGTGGTGCGGCACCGCCACACGCCCTCCTTGTCGTTCAGGATCTCGAGCCGGATGTCTGAGCCCTCGTCGCGGCTGTCGAAGATGAACCGGTGAGCGTTGACGATGGCCGCAGGCCCAAAGTACTGGCCGTCGGTCCAGAACACGGGACATGAGGACGTACACGCCGCGCACAGGATGCATTTGGTCGTGTCGTCGTACCGCTCGCGCTCCTCCTGGGACTGCAGGCGCTCGCGCGAGGGCTGGTTGCCCTTGGTGATCAGGAAGGGCATGACCTCACGGTAGGACTGGAAGAACGGCTCCATGTCGACGACGAGGTCCTTCTCGATCGGCAGCCCCTTGATCGGCTCGATCGTGATGGGCTTGTCGGGGTTGAGGTCCTTCACCAGCGTCTTGCACGCCAGCCGGTTCTTGCCGTTGATCCGCACCGCGTCCGAACCGCACACCCCGTGCGCGCACGAGCGGCGGAAGGTCAAGGTGCCGTCCTGCTCGTACTTGACCGTGTGCAGCGCGTCCAGCACCCGGTCGGTGCCGTAGACCGTGACGCGGTAGTCCTCCCAGTGCGGCTCGCTGTCGACCTCGGGGTTGTACCGGCGGATCCGCAGGGTGACGTCGAAGCTCGGCACCGCACCGGCCTCGGGCTTGCCGTGCTGCTCCTTCGCGCGGGCCCGGGCCCTGGCCTCGATGTCGGCGGCGAGCTCGACGGGGGTGTCCAAGCTCATCAGTACTTGCGCTCCATCGGCTCGTACCGCGTCTGCACGACGGGCTTGTAGTCCAGGCGGACGCCAGCCGGGCGACCGTCATCGGTGGGCACGCGGTAGGCCATCGTGTGCCGCATGTAGTTCACGTCGTCGCGGTGCGCGTAGTCCTCACGGAAGTGACCGCCGCGCGACTCCTTGCGCTCGAGCGCTCCCACGACGATGACCTCGGCGAGGTCGAGCAGGAACCCCAGCTCGACAGCCTCGAGCAGGTCGGTGTTGTACCGCATCCCCTTGTCCTGCACCGAGACGTTGCGGTACCGCTCCTGCAGACCCTGGATGTCGGTCAGCGCCTGCTTGAGTGAGGCCTCGGTGCGGAACACCTGCGCGTTGCGGTCCATCGACTCCTGCAGGGCCTTGCGCACCGGGGCCACGCGCTCGCCGTCCGTGCGGCCGCGCATGCCCTCGAGCAACGAGATCGTCGCGGCCTCGGGTGCCTCGGGCAGCTCGACCAGGACAGCGGTCTGGGCGAAGGTCGCCGCCGCGACACCGGCCCGCTTGCCGAACACGTTGATGTCCAGCAGCGAGTTGGTGCCCAGGCGGTTCGAGCCGTGCACCGACACGCAGGCGACCTCGCCGGCGGCGTACAGGCCGGGGACGACATCGGTGTTGTTGCGCAGCACCTCGGCGTTGACGTTGGTCGGCACCCCGCCCATCGCGTAGTGCGCCGT
>JACMOY010000404.1 GCA_014377795.1 Actinomycetota bacterium
CAGGTCAGCGACTCACGGATGGCGTCCCAATCTGTCTCGGCAGGGTCTGCGCTCACATCGCGCTCGTATGCAGCTCCGTTGACTCCTTCGTATCAGGAACCTTTGACCTAGGATTTTACGGTATTAAGGCAAGTTGACGGGAGATTCGGAGCCGGCAAGGGGACTTGAACCCCTAACCGCCCGATTACAAGTCGGGTGCGCTACCAGTTGCGCCATGCCGGCAAGGCTTTCTGAGTCTAGCGGCGTCCCACCACGATTCGGCTGAGCCAGCACCTCACATCCGGTGCTCGCGGGACGTCTACCAGGTGTGACACCCATGACGACGACGGCCCCGAGGCGGACCGAGCGCGATGATCGGCCGATGACCGCCCACCTACCCCCCTTCGAGACGGTGGTCACCACCCACGGCCCGACTGTCCTGCGGGTGTGCCGGGCGGTGCTGGGCCCGACCGACGCCGAGGACGCGTGGTCCGAGACGTTCCTCGCGGCGCTGCGGGCCTATCCCGATCTGTCGCCCGGCAGCAACGTCCAGGCGTGGCTGGTGACGATCGCCCACCGCAAGGCGATCGACCAGGTGCGCGCCGCCGTACGCCGGCCCGTCCCCACGGACACCGTGCCCGACCGACCGGGTGCTGACGTCCCAGGCGAGTGGGCGGACGACCTGTGGCAGGCCCTTTCGCTGCTGCCCCTGAAGCAACGCCAGTGCGTCGCCTACCACCACCTCGCCGGGTTGCCGTACGCCGACGTTGCCGCGCTGATCGGTGGCAGTGCGGACGCCGCACGCCGGGCGGCCGCGGACGGCGTCGCCGCCTTGCGCAGGACCTACCGCAACGGAGAGACCCCATGACCACTGACCTGTTCGCCACCCTGCCGACGACCGACGAGGACGCCGATCGACGCCTGCGCGCACGGCTCGAGCGCGACGCCACCGCCGCAGGACTGGTGGACGTCGCCTACCGCACTCTCGACACCGCGGTGGGCTCGCTGCTGCTGGCCGCCACCGACCGGGGGCTGGTGCGGGTGGCCTTCGCGGCCGAGGACCACGACGCGGTGCTGCAGAGCCTGGCCGAGCGGGTCAGCCCTCGCGTCCTGCGCGCCCCCCACCGCCTCGACCCCGCCGCACGCGAGCTGGACGAGTACTTCCACGGTCGCCGCCGCGTCTTCGACCTGCCCCTGGACTGGCAGCTGGCCCGCGGGCCGTTCCGCCGCGCCGTCCTGCTGCACCTGGCCGACATCTCTTACGGCCGCACCGTCAGCTACGCCCAGCTGGCGGTCGCCGCCGGCAACCCCCGCGCCGTGCGAGCGGTCGGCACAGCGTGCTCGACCAACCCGCTGCCGGTCGTCGTTCCCTGCCACCGTGTGGTGCGCAGCGACGGGGCGATCGGCCAGTATCTCGGCGGCACGCAGGCCAAGCGGGCCCTGCTGGGCATGGAGTCCACCGGCTGACCGATGACGAACAAAACACTCGTCGCCGAGTGTCAGGGGACGTCGCCCATCTGTCACGATGTGCCCATGAGCGAGCAGGTGGTGGGCGAGGAGCCGCAGGCGCCCCCGCTCGGGATCTCCGACCAGGCCATGGGCCTGCTCAACCTCGCCCAGCAGCACGCCGACCAGGTGCTCGAGCAGGCCCGGGCCGAGGCCGCCGACCTCGTGGCGGCAGCCGGCGACCAGGCCCGCGATCTGGCAGCGTCCACGGCGTCCAAGCACGGCGAGCTCGACCGGCTGCGACTGACGGCCGAGGCCGCCGTCGAGGACGCCGTCCGCCACCGCGACCGCGCCGAAAACTCGCTGTCGACCGCATCGGACGAGGCGCGCCAGCTGGTCGCCGACGCCAGCGAGCTGGCCAGCCTGGCC
>JACMOY010000405.1 GCA_014377795.1 Actinomycetota bacterium
ACGATCAGCAGCGGCGACCCCTCGTGCAGCACGGCCTCGCGCTGCTGGGGGTTCAGGCCCTCGAGCAGCTGGTCAGCCGAGGGACGCGCAGCGCCCGGCTCTGCCGTCCGGCCGGCGCGCTCGGACGTCGGGTCGCGCGGCCCGGGCGGCGGCGCGGCCCGGGCCGCCGGCGAGCCGAGCCCGGCCGGCGGGACGTCGTCGAAGAGGGTGCTCATCAGGGATCAGCGTACGTGCCGGCGCCGACGCTCGGCCGCGCCCGCGGGCCTACCATGGATGGCGCAGGACCACCCCGGTCCCCGCCCGCAGCCCTGCCCCCAGCCCCGTCCCGAGGGAGTCACGCATGCCCCTGCCCGATGCCGAGGTCGAGCGCGTGCTCGTCGTCGCCGCGCACCCTGACGACATCGACTTCGGGGCAGCCGGCACCGTGGCGACCTTCGTGGACGCCGGCCTGGACGTCACCTACCTGCTGTGCACCTACGGCGACCAGGGCGGCTTCGACGACACCCCCCGCGACCAGATGCCGGTCATCCGCGCGGCCGAGCAGCACGCCGCCGCCGCGGCGGTCGGCGTCACCGACGTCCGGTTCCTCGACGGGTACCGCGACGGGTGGCTCGAGCCGACGTTCGAGCTGCAGCGCGACATCGTCCGGGTGATCCGCGACGTGCGGCCGCAGCGGATGCTGGTGCAGTCCCCCGAGCGCAACTGGCAGCGGATCCAGGCCAGCCACAGCGACCACATGGCCGCCGGCGAGGCCACGATCCGCGCGATCTACCCCGCGGCCCGCAACCCGCACGCCTGGCCCGAGCTGGTCAGCGACGAGGGTCTGCAGCCGTGGTCGGTGTCCGAGGTCTGGCTGATGGCGCACGAGGGCAGCGGCCACTTCGTCGACGTGACGGACACCTTCGACCGCAAGGTGGCCGCGCTGCGCGCCCACCAGAGCCAGACCAGCCACCTCGGTGACGAGCTCGAGACGATGCTGCGCAGCTGGAGCACCACGATGGCCGCCACCGCCGGCTGGCCCGAAGGCCGCCTCGCCGAGGCCTTCACCGTCGTCCCCACCGCCTGAACCCGGCTACCCCGCCCCACACTTGCCTCACAAAGTGACGCTATCCGTGCGTAACGAGCGACAAGTAGTGAGGCAAGTGCTGGGTCAGGCGGCCTTGCGCTCGCCGCTCTCGTCCCGGTCCCCGCGGACGCCCCGCTCGGCCTCGAAGGCGTCGCGGGCGACGACGCCGATGTCGGCCTGGTCGGTGAACAGCCCGTCGACGCCGGCGCGCAGGAACGCGACCTGCTCGTCGATGGCCCGCCCGAACGCGGTCGGGTCGGTGCCCACCCGGTAGTCGGTGGGCAGGAAGGTGTTCTCGGCGCGGAACGTGTACGGGTGCACGGTCAGGCCCGCGCGGTGGGCATCGGTTACGAGCGGCCCGGGGACGCCGAGCGAGCCGTCCGCGGCGCGCGGGATCACCTGGTTCTTGTTCGGCCCGATCCCGTCGACGCCGACCGAGCGCACCAGCGCCAGACCGGTTGCGGACGTCAGCGACGCGTAGCTGCGCGGGTCAGCGAAGGGCGCGCCCGACGCGCTGGTCAGGAAGACCGTGCGCGTGCGCAGTCCACCGGACGCGTTCAGCGCGGCCAGGTTGTCCAGCTCGAACGACTGGACGTACACCGGCGCGTTCGGCCGGTTCAGCCCGGCGCGCTGCAGGGCCGCCACGAGCAGACCCTCCAGCGGCTTGCCCTGCGCGCGGAAGTACGTCGGGTGCTTGGTCTCGGGGTAGACGCCGATCTCGCGGTGCAGCTCCCTGGACAGCCTGGCGCGCAACGCGAGCACCTCGTCGAAGGTCGGCACCTCGAAGCGCCCGTCGTACAGCGTGTTCTCCTGCCGGATCGCGGGGATGCGCTCCTTGGCCCGCAGGGTCTTCAGCTCGGCCAGCGTGAAGTCCTCGGTGAACCACCCGGTCGTGGCGACGTCGTCCAGGGTCTTGGTGGTCTTGCGCGCGGCGAACTCCGGGTGGGCGGCGACGTCGGTCGTCCTGCCGATCTCGGGCTCGTGCCGGGCGACGAGGACGCCGTCGCTCGTGGTCACCAGGTCCGGCTCGATGTAGTCGGCGCCCATCCGCGCCGCCAGCTCGTAGGACGCGAGCGTGTGCTCGGGCCGGTAGCCCGAGGCGCCGCGGTGGCCGATGACCAGCGTGGCGTGGGTCTGCGGACGGTGGTCGGACGTCGGCGCCGCGCCGGCCGAGGACGCGTGCACGGTCGGTACGGTCACCGCCGCGGCCAGGCCGGCCGCCGCGAGGGCTCGCAGGGTGCGCGATGAGCGGGGGTTCATGGGTCCTCCGGTGGTGCCGCGGCGACCCTCGCCGGCGCACCGCCCCCAGTCGAGCGGCGTCCGGCGGCGCCCAGGTGAGCGGCACCCCAACGGCGGGTGAACGCCCGTCGACACCGCGGCCCCCCGACCACCGCACTTGCTGCACTACGTGACACGGCCCGTGCAGGATCGGCTGCAGATAGTGCAGCAGGTGCGGGGTGGGGGCCGGTCAGGTGACGGGCAGGTCGTCCTCGACGTCGCGTGGCTCGGCGACCAGCCACCCCGACACGGCCATCACCGCCAGCGCGCCGAACAGCAGGGCGAAGGGCCCGGTCCAGCTGCCGTCGGCGCCGTGCAGGACGCCGACGAGCGGCGGCCCGCCGCCCGCCAGCAGGTCCCCGATGCTCTGGGCGAAGGCCGAGAGCGCGGACGTCGTGGCCGGCGTGCGGCTGCGCAGCCCGACCAGGGTCAGCGCGAGCGGGAACGCGCCGGCCCCGATCCCGACCAGCACCACCCACACGAAGGCGCCGGCCCGCGGCGCCACGAGCATCCCGGTGTAGGCGATGACGTAGCAACCGACCAGGACGGCGACCAGCGGGCGCTGCGATCGCAGCCGGGCCGCCAGCGAGGGGATGACGATCGAGCTGGGGATCGACATGGCTGCCAGCACCGCGACCAGCAGTCCCGCGCGGGCGGCGGAAACCCCTGCGCGCTCACTGAAGAAGAGCGCGAACCAGCCGAACGCGACGTACGCCTGCAGCGACTGTGACCCGAAGAACAGCGTCAGCGCCCAGGCGGTCCGGCTACCGCGCAGCCGCACCCGAACCCGCGGGGCGGCATCCTCGGCGAGCCCGCCGCGGCCCGACGGCAGCACCAGCCAGCACAGGGCCGCGATCCCCGCGAGCAGCGCCCACACCCCCAGCCCCACTCGCCAGTCGACCCGCCCGCCGCGGGTGGCGATCGGCACCGTGACGGCGGCGGCCAGCGTCGTGCCGACGGCGAGCGCGGTCGTGTAGGCGGCGGTCATCGGGCCGACCCGATGGGCGAAGTGTCGTTTGACCAGCACCGGCAGCAGGACGTTGCCCATGGCCCCGCCGACGAGCGCCACGACGCTGAGCGCGAGGAACGGCACCGGCGTCGACACCAGCGCCCGCAGCGCCAGACCCGCGGTCATCAGCACCAGCGCGCCGGCCAGCAGCCGCTGCTCACCGACCCGGTGCGCCAACCGCGGGGTCAGCGACCCCAGCGTCGCGAAGCTGATGACCGGCAGGGTCGTGAGCACCCCGGCGAGGGTGCTGGTCAGCCCGACGCCGGACTCGAGCTGGTCCAGCAGCGGACCGACGCTGGTGACCGCCGTACGCAGGTTGACCGCGGCCAGGACGACGCCGGCCACCAGCGCCCAGCCCGGCGCCCGACGTCCGGTGCGGACGTCGGTCCCGACGTCGTGGTTCGCCACGGGTCGCTGGGTCAGGTCCACAGCCTTACTGTGCCAAAGCTCAGAGCAGGCGGCGGTCGGCGGCCCAGCGGGTCAGCTCGTGCCGGCTCGACAGCTGCAGCTTGCGCAGCACCGCCGACACGTGGGTCTCGACGGTCTTGACCGAGATGAACAGCTCTTTCGCGACCTCCTTGTAGGCGTAGCCGCGGGCGATCAGCCGCATCACCTCGCGCTCGCGGGTGCTGAGCCGGTCGAGCTCGGGGTCGATCGACGGCCGGCCCGCGCCCGGCACCGGCTCCTGACCGGCGAAGGCGTCGAGCACGAAACCTGCGAGACGCGGGCTGAACACGGCGTCGTCGTCCGCGACCCGCGCGATCGCCGCCACCAGCTCGGGACCGGTGATCGTCTTGGTCACGTACCCGCGCGCGCCGGCCCGGATCACCCCCATGACGTCCTGCGCGGCGTCGCTCACCGACAGCGCCAGGAACCGGGCCTGCGAGCCGCGCTCCTGGCAGCGCGCGATCACCTCGACGCCGCCGCCGCCGGGCAGGTGCACGTCCAGCAGGACGACGTCGGGCGCGGTCTCGAGGACGACGGCCACGGCCACCTCGACGTCCGCCGCCTCGCCCAGCACGACGACTGCGTCACCCAGCTCGGCGCGGACACCGGCGCGGAACATGGCGTGGTCGTCGACGATCACCACCCGCACGGCGCTCACCGCGCTCCCCCGACCGGACGCCGCAGCGTCATCCGCAGCCGCACCTCGGTGCCCTCGCCGGGGGCGGAGCGGACGACGGCGGTGCCACCGTGCCGCTCGACCCGCCCCACCACGGACCCGCTCAGCCCCATCCGGTCGTCCGGCACGGCGGCCGGGTCGAAACCGACGCCCCGGTCGCGGACGAACACCTCGACGGCGCCGTCGGCGCACTCGGCGTACACGTCGACGACGGGGGCCTGGGCGTGCCTGGCGGCGTTGACCATAGCCTCGCGGGCCGCGCGCACCAGCGCCGTCCCGTCCTCGTCCAGCGGCGCGTCGCCCACGGCGACGACCTCGACGGGCACCCCGTGCGCCCGCTCGACCTCGGCCGCCGCCTGCTGCAGGGCCGCGCCGATGCTCGCCGCGGCGTGCTCGTCGGCGCCGTAAAGCCAGCCGCGCAGGTCGCGCTCCTGGGCCCGGGCCAGGGCGACGACAGCG
>JACMOY010000406.1 GCA_014377795.1 Actinomycetota bacterium
GACCGCTGCGGCGTCGCGTGCGGCGACGGACCGTGCAGGCAGGTCGAGGGCGTCGAGCAGCGGCCCGGCCGCCCGCAGCCCCGCGAGCACCGGCGCATCGACCCCGAGGACGCTCACCCGGGTGGGCACTTCCCAGTAGTCCACCGACGGTCGGGTCAGACCGGTGCCGGGGTCGATGCTCGCGACGGCTGCCGCGCTCGCCGACACCACCAGCAAACGCAGAGACTCCAGCCCGGCCGCCGGGTCATCTTCGGACGCGGCCCACACCGAGGTCGCCCACAGCACCCAGCCGGGGCCGTCCAGCTGCACCCCGCGGTCGTCAGGCGTCCGGCCCGAGCCGTCCGGCAGGTAGCGGCCCTGCCACCCGGGCAGGCCGAGCTCGGCCCGCCGCTGCTCCTGGCGCTGGATCGCCCTCAGCACCCGCAGCCCGTCGTCGGCGCGCCCGGACACCGCCAGCGCGGCGGCGACCCACGCGCAGTCCCGGGTCCAGGTGTAGCGCCAGGGCCCGCGTAGGCCGGCCAGCACCGCGCCGTCCCGAGCGCCGCCGTCCAGCAGCATCAGGTCGAGGTCGCGCAACGCGTCGGCCCGCAGGTCGGTGTACCGCTGCGCGCGGGTGGACCAGGGCGCGAGCGCAGCACCCTGCGCGCCGCGGGGCACCGCGACCGGGTCGCCGTCCGCCCCGGCGACGACACCCTCGCTGAACAGCGGCGGAGGTGGTGTCAGGTCACCCCGCATCGCCCCCCCGACAGCGAGCGCGGCGACGACCGCGAGCACGGCGGTGCCGGCCCGACGCCGCCGCATGCTGCCCCCTGTGTCGCTGGTGGGGGGAAGCGTAGGTCAGGTCGCCGCACCGATGGGCACAAGTCCCAGAACAACACCCTTGTGAGCAGTGGTGAGAGCGACGGACTGCAGTTCTGCCCGCCGGTGCGGCGACGTCGCTCAGCCGATGGCGCCGGTGTGGTCGGCGAGGTTGGCCGCGACGATGTGCTGGCGGAAGGTGAACACCTGCGGGTCACGCGGGTTCACGTCCGCGCTGACCCAGTGGTTCTGGGCGCTGCCGAAGGTCTGCACGCGGGTGAAGCTCTCGACCGTCTCGCCCCTGGTGTCGGCGAGCGGCTTGTCGACGACGAAGGAGTGCGAGTCGCCGTTGACCAGGACGACCTGCCCGGTGAACCCGACGGTCTGCTGCAGCAGGGTCTTCTTCGTCGCCGCGAAACCGTCCGTCGTGCCCGGCGTGAGCGGGAACTGGTGGTAGAAGTCCATATCCGCCTGCAGCACGACCATGACGGCCACCGAACCCTTGGCCTTGGCCAGCTCGAACGACTGGCGCAGCCACGCCTGGTTGGCGGCGTCGCGGGCCCTGGCCTCGGCGGCGTCCCCGTCGACCCGGCCTTGAGAGTCCAGCACCGGCTTGCCCGCAGCGTCCAGCACCGGGTAGTTGTTGTTGCTGCCCGGCACGTGCAGGACGACGTAGGTCACCTTGCCCCGGGTGAAGCGCTGGATCTCGGGGTAGCCCGGGGCCTGCTCGACCCGCAGCTGGTTCTGGCCCTGGCTGTACGGCGTCGCGAAGTAGGTCCGGCGGATGATCGCCAGCCGGCTGTTCGTGTCGTACCCGCCATTGCTGGCGCGGTCGCAGTCGGTCCACTCGTTGTCGCCCACGGCGTACACCGCCGGCTGCTCGTAGAGGTCCCAGTACGCCGCCTTGTTGGCGGGGTAGAACGAGTCCGGGCACTTCTCGGACCCGCTCTTGGTGTCGCCGTCGAACAGCGTGAACGCCGGTCGGAAGGCGTTGATCTCCTTGATGACGTTCGGGTACTCGGCCCGGCCCCGGTCGCCGTAGGGCATGTCGCCGGTCAGCGCGATGCGGTACACCCCGGCGTCGTCGCGCACGCGGTCGCCGTGGTCGTACGTCGAGGCGCCGGCCGAGACGAGGGCGGCGCCGGCGAGCAGGGCGCCGGTGAGACGGGTGAGCGAGCGGGCCATGAGGACCTCCGGGGGCGCGGGACGGGACCCACCGAGCCTGCTGGCGCCGGGCGCCGGGCGGACGAACGGCCGGCGACGCTGCGGTGAACAGTGGTCAACGAGCCGTCGAGGTTCCCGCGGCCACGGTGATCGGGCGTCCGCGGTCGCCTGCGCGGACGACGTCCACCAGGTGCTCGCGGGAGCCGACATACGCGCCGTCCCAGACGACGCACCGCTCGAGGACGCCGTCGACGACCGCGCCCGCCCCGATCACGCTGCGGCCGCCGCTGGCGAGAAGGTTCGCCCGCAGGTAGTCGGCCGGGGTGCCGCAGTCGACGACGGTCCCGGTGGTGACGAACAGGTCGAGCCGGCCCGCGGCGACCAGGCCGCGCCACAGCACCTCGTACAGGCCGCTGGGGGTCGCGGCCAGCCCCGCCACCAGTCGCCACGGCAGGACGCAGGCGCCCACGTACCGCACGGGGCGCCCGGCCCGGGTGAAGTCGCCGCGCGCGCCCGGGCTGAGCTCGGTCACCAGCAGCCGGCAGCGCTGGCCGTCGAACCCGGCGGCCAGGTCGTCCAGCGTGCCGGGCAGGTAGGCGTCGGCGTTGGTCAGCAGGACGTCGCACCCGTCCAGCCACTCGCGCAGCCGGCCCAGGGCACCGGCCGTGCCGAGCGCCTCGGGCTGCTCGATCGAGACGTGCGCGCGCGCACCGACGTGGTCGGCGAGCTGCGCCGCGTGGTGGTGGGCGTTGACGGCGACGCGCTCGACGTGCGGCGCGACCCGGGCCATCGCCAGGTCGACCAGGGGCACGCCGTCGACCGGGCACATGGCCTTGGGCCGCAGGTCGGTCAGGGGGCGCAGCCGGGTGCCGCTCCCGGCGGCCAGGACCACCCCGGCCAGGGCCATCAGCGAAGGACGCGGCCGGCGTACCCGCCCGGGTCGCTGACGTCGCGCGCCGCGGCCAGGATCTGGCGGGTGGGACCGTCGATCTCGGTGACGTCGGCCGGGTCGAGCCAGCGCACCGTCGTCGCCTCACCGCCGGCGCGCTCGCCGATCTCTCCCTCGACCTGCACCCGGTAGACGACGTCGACCCGGCGCAGGGGTGCGTCGACGACGACGGTCACCGGCCGGCCGACGCGCACCTGAACCCCGATCTCCTCGACCAGCTCACGCTGGACGGCGTCGGCGGCCGACTCGCCGCGGTCGAGCAGCCCCCCGGGCAGGCTCCAGCCGACGCGGTGCGGCTGGCGCAACATCAACAGCATGCCGTCGCGCTCGAGCAGGCAGACGGCGCCGACGGTGAAGCCCGGCGTCCCGAAACGTACCCCGGCCCGGCGCAGCGGAGCGGGCATCCGCCGGAACACCCGCAGCGCGGTCAGGTAGATCGGTCGCGAGCGGATCGGTGGTGCCGGCATGCGTCAACCGTAGTGACGAACGCGCCGCCCGGCGCCGCGACGCCAGCGGCGGGTAGGTTCGGAAGGTGGATGATCCGACCACGCCGACGCCGCGGATCGTGGTGCGGCCCACAACCGTAGATCGGCGCTGGCCCGACGTGGCCCTGCTGCACGGTGAGTCGCCCGCGCAGGCGGCCA
>JACMOY010000407.1 GCA_014377795.1 Actinomycetota bacterium
CCAGACCCAGGTGCTGCAGGCCCCGGTGGTGGGACTCACGCCGCGCCAGCGCCACCTGCAACGCCACCCCCAACCCCTGTCGGGCCACCGGGACACCCGCCTCGGCGTGCGCGGTGCGCACCGAGACGTCCATCGCAGCCGCCACCACCACCTGGGCCGCCTCGACCCGGCACTTCAGCACCTCGAGCTCACCCAGCAGCGCGACCAGCTCGACGTCGGGCACCCCACCCGCGTCCAAGCCACCCAGCTCGGCGCCGAGCCGGGCGACCCGCGCACGCAACGACGCTGCAGCGTCAGTGGCGGAAACGATAGTCTCGAACACGTGTTCTATTCTACCCGATGACAGGTACCGCCGCAAGACCCGCGGGTGTGCTGTCTAAGGCGGCTGTCCCACCTGGCTGGCCACCACCACTAGATGGCGAGCGCCCGCGCCCGCAGGCTCACGTCGACGACGGCTCGGGTGGTCAGGGGGCTGCTGGTGTCGACCCGCAGCACCGGCCCGAGGCCGAGCGGCGTCGCAGCGGCCGGGCCGGGCCCGTTCCACCACGCGAGGCCGACCTGCGGTCCGTGGATCCGGTGGCGCGCCCGCGCCCCGTACCTCTCGCGGGCCAGGGCGGCCGGGACGTCGCACCAGATCTCGACGACCGCCGCCGGGTCGACGCCCGCCCGGCGCAGCCCGGCTTCGACCAGCGGCCCGACGTCGGCGGGCCACCAGCTCTCGAGCACGGCGCCGGTCGGGACGTCGGCGAGCAGCGACCACAGCGCCCCGGTGGCCCCGGCGCCCAGCGGCGACGTCGGGCCATTGTGCGCCGTGGCCACGTCGTCCGGCAGGTGCTCGCCGATCTGCTCCTTGACGACGTCCTTGCTCAGCAGCGGCAGGCTCAGCTCCGCTGCGACCGCCCGCGCGAGGGTGGACTTGCCGGCGCCCGGCAGCCCGTTGACGAGCAGGACGCGTCGGGCGCGTCGGTGCGGGGCGTACGCCGGCGCCGGCCACTCCTCCGCTGTGACCGCGTACCGCTCGTGGTCGCGCCACGCCTCGACCCCGTCACCGCCCTGACCGCGCGCGGCCAGGTGCAGCATCCGCGGCGTCTCGCCCTCCTGCCGGAACCCCAGCGAGCGCAGCAGTCCGGCCGAGCGGGTGTTGCCCGGTTGGACGTTGGCCTCGACCCGGTGCAGCCCCAGCCCCCCGGCCTCGCGGGGGCGCAGCGCGACGTCGACCACCAGCCGCAGGCCCTCGGCGAACAGCCCCTGCCCGACGTAGGGGTCGTACGCGTCGTACCCGAGGGTCGCCGAGGAGAACCGACCCCGCACCACGTTGGTCACGTTGACCTTGCCGACGATCCCGTGGGCGCCACGCGGGTCGAGAGCGCGGACGACGAAGGTGCGGTGGGCGTCGGACTGGGCCCGCAGGTGCCGGGCCAGGTCGGTGGGGTCTACGGCGTTCCACCGGGCCAGCCGCTGCGCCGTGGCTGCGACGGCCATATGGAACGGCGCGACGTCGGCCTGGGAGACCGGTCCGACCTCGACCCGGGCGCCGGTGGCGCGCAGGCGCTCCCTCACACCACGCGTCCGCGCAGCACCACGGCCCGGGGGTGCGCCAGCACGCCGACGTCGTCGCGGGGGTCGTCGGGGTAGACCACCAGGTCGGCGGACTCGCCCTCGACCAGGCCCGGGCGGCGCAGCCACACCCGCGCCCCCCAGCAGGCTGCGTCCAGCGCGGCCAGGCGCGGCAGGCCCGCGGCGACGAGCTCGGCGACCTCGGCGGCGACCAGGCCGTGCGGCAGCGAGCCGCCCGCGTCGGTGCCGACGTAGATCGACACGCCCTCGTCGTACGCGTCGCGGACGGTCGCGTACCGGCGGGTGTGCAGGTCGCGCATGTGCGCGGCATAGAGCGGGAACTTGGCCTCGCCGGCGTCGGCGATGGCTGGGAAGGTGGCGATGTTGACCAGGGTGGGGACGACGGCGACCCCGCGCTCGGCGGCCGCGAGCGTCGTGTCGTAGGTCAGCCCGCAGCCGTGCTCGATGCCGTCGATGCCCGCGGCGATCAGGTCCGGCAGTGAGTCCTCGCTGAAGCAGTGGGCGGTGACCCGGGCGCCCGCGGCGTGGGCGGCATCCATCGCCGCGCGCAGCGCCTCCAGCGGCCAACAGGGAGCAAGGTCACCGGTCTCGCGGTCGATCCAGTCCCCCACGATCTTGACCCAGCCGTCGCCCCTCCTCGCCTGGACGGCGACGGCGTCCGCGAGCTGGTCGGGCTCGACCTCGTCCGCGTAGTTGCGGATGTACCGCCGGGTGCGCGCGATGTGCCGCCCGGCCCGCACGATCCTGGGCAGATCGTCGCGGCCGTCGACCCAGCGGGTGTCGGCCGGGCTGCCGGCGTCGCGCAGCAGCAGCGCGCCGGCGTCCCGGTCGGCCAGCGCCTGGGCCTGGGTGGTCGCCTCGTCCACGGCTCCGTGCGCGTCCAGGCCGACGTGGCAATGGGCATCGACCAGGCCGGGCAGCACGACGCCGTCCAGGGTCGTGACATCGGTGGCGCCGGGCCGCTCGAAGGTGAGCCGGCCGCCGACCACCCACGCCTGGTCACGCTGCTCGTCGGGGCCGACGAGCACCGGGCCGGTCAGGTGCAGCACGTCGTTCGTCACCTCGTCACCCTGCCACGGCGCGGTACCGCCAGCGTCAGCGACCGAGGAACTTCTCGAAGCCCTGGGGCAGCTGGTCGAGGCCGGCGGGTGCGTCGTCGGCTGCCGGCGAACCGGCACCGAAGGCCGACCCGATCGCGCCGGTGCGGGCGTCCTGCTCCCGAGTGGCCGCGCCCCGCTCCTGCTCGGCGCGCTTGGCGGGGTTGCCGCTCTTGCCCTTCTTGCGCACCGGGGCCTTGGCGCCCTTGCCCTTGCGGCCGGGACCGCTCATGCCGGGGACGCCGGGCATGCCGGGCATGCCCCCGCCGCGGCGCAGCTGCTTCATCATCTTCTGCGCCTCGGTCAGCCGCTGCAGCAGCTCGTTGACGTCGGACACCGACCGGCCCGAGCCGCGCGCGATGCGGGCCCGGCGCGAGCCGTTGATGAGCTTGGGGTGCCCCCGCTCGAACGGGGTCATCGAGCGGACCATGGCCTCGACCCGGTCGAACTCGCGCTCGTCGAGGTTGTCGAGCTGCTCGCGCATCTGCCCCATGCCGGGCATCATCCCGAGCATCTTCTTCAGCGAGCCCATCTGCTTGACGGCCGCCATCTGGGCGAGGAAGTCGTCGAAGGTGAACTCCTCCTCCTCGACGAACTTGCGGGCCATCTCCTCGGCCTGACCGGCGTCGAACGCCTTCTCGGCCGCCTCGATCAGCGACATGACGTCGCCCATGTCCAGGATCCGCGAGGCCATCCGGTCGGGGTGGAACACCTCGAAGTCGCCGACGGCCTCGCCGGTCGAGGCGAACATGATCGGCCGCCCGGTGACCGTGGCCACCGACAGCGCCGCGCCACCGCGGGCGTCGCCGTCCAGCTTGGACAGCACGACGCCGGTGAAGTCGACGCCGTCCAGGAACGCGAGGGCCGTCTGCGCGGCGTCCTGGCCGATCATCGCGTCGACGACGAACAGCACCTCGTCGGGCTGCACGGCGTCGCGGATGTCGGACGCCTGCTGCATCAGCTCGGCGTCGATACCCAGCCGGCCCGCGGTGTCGACGATGACGACGTCGTGCTGACGGGCGCGGGCCTCGGCCACGCCGGCCCGGGCCACCGCGACCGGGTCACCGACCGAGCCGTGCTGGAGCTCGGCGCCCTGGTTGCCCTTCTCCGGCGCGAACACGGGGACACCGGCCCGCTTGCCGACCACCTCGAGCTGGGTGACCGCGTTCGGGCGCTGCAGGTCGGCGGCCACCAGCAGCGGGGTGTGCCCCTCGCTGCGCAGCCAGTGGGCGAGCTTGCCGGCCAGCGTGGTCTTGCCCGCGCCCTGCAGCCCGGCCAGCATGATCACCGTCGGCGGGTTCTTGGCGAACGTCAGGCGACGGGTCTGACCGCCGAGGATCGAGACCAGCTCTTCGTTGACGATCTTGACGACCTGCTGCGCCGGGTTGAGAGCCCCGGACACCTCCACGCCCAGCGCCCGCTCGCGCACGGCCTCGGTGAACTGGCGCACCACCGGCAGCGCGACGTCGGCCTCGAGCAGCGCGGTGCGGATCTCCTTGACGGTGGCCGCGACGTCGGCCTCGGACAGGCGCCCCCTCCCGCGCAGGTTCTTGAAGGTGGCGGCGAGGCGGTCGGACAGGGTGGTGAACACGGCGGCAGGGTCCTCGGGGTCGACCGGTCAGGACCCGCTCAGCCTACGTGGCCGTCGGCGCGGGGGCGGGCGCTCGGCACCTCACCGGCGTCGACGAGCACCGCCACGACGCCTGCGACCCGGGCGGGGGCCAGCGGCCCACCGTCCGGCTCGGCGAGGTACAGCGTGTCGACGGCCTGCCCGGCGTGGGTGGCGACGTGGGCCGAGCGCACGTCGACGCCCTGGTCGGCGAGGGCCCGGCCGATGGCGTGCAGCAGCCCCGGCCGGTCGGCCGCGCGCACCTCGACGCCCGTCGCGTGCTCGGAGGCGCCGGACACCAGGACGGCGCGCGGCTGGGCGACCACGCCGCGCGCGGGGCGGTAGGCGGCGTCGCGGCGGGCCAGCCGGTCCAGCGCGGTGCGGTCGCCGTCGGCCAGGCGGCGCAGGGGGGTCAGCATCGTCGGGGTCGGCGGGAGGGCGCCGGACGGCGCGCCGGCCCCCCCGGTGGCG
>JACMOY010000408.1 GCA_014377795.1 Actinomycetota bacterium
ACCACCCCCCCCGCACCCCCGCGGGACGGCCCCCCCCCGGGGGTGGTCAGGAACCGCGCGGGCGTGCCGGCCCCGGCCGCGGCGAACCCCGGCCGGGCCCGCACCAGGTAGGCGCGCAGCGCCTCGCGCGCGTACGAGCCCAGCGGCACCAGGCGCTGCTTGCCGCCCTTGCCGTGCAGCCGCGCGGAGCCGACGTCCAGGTCGACGTCGTCGACGTCCAGGCCGATGGCCTCGCTGATCCGCGCCCCGCTGCCGTACAGCGTCTCGAGCAGGGCGCGGTCGCGCAGCGAGGCGGGCGTGTCGCCGAACGAAGTGGCTTCGAGCAGGCGCTCGACCTCGTGGGTGGCGATCGCCTTGGGCAGCCGCTTGGGGGCATTGGGTGGCCGGACGTCGGCGGCGGGGTCGAGCGAGGCCGCGCCCTCGAGCACCATGAACCGGTGCAGCCCGCGCACCGCCACCAGGGTGCGGGCGGCCGACGTCGCGGTCTGCGGGCGGTGGTCGTCGTCACCCTCGCGCAGGTGGGTGACGAAGGCGGTCACGTCGGCCTCGACGACGTCGGTCGGGTCGTCGATCCCCCGGTCGCGCAGGAACCGCTCGTACCGCACGAGGTCGCGCCGGTAGGAGGTCAGCGTGTTGAGCGCCGCCCCGCGCTCGACGTCCAGGTGCTCGAGCCAGCCGAGCACCGCCCGCTGTACGGGAGTGGCCAGGGCGGGCCCGGCGTCGGTGGTGACGGTCACGGGCTGACATAACCACACCGCCCGCCGTCGCTGCGGTAGGCGCGGCGGACGTCAGTCCCCGACCTCAGGCCAGGACGTCGGCCAGCGCCCTCGCGCTCATCCCGTGGGCCTCGGCGACCGGACCGTACGTGACCTCACCGGCGTGGGTGTTCAGGCCGAGGGCCAGGGCCGGGTCGGCGCGCAGGGCGTCGCGCCAGCCGCGGTCGGCCAGCTCGACGGCGTACGGCAGGGTGACGTTGGTGAGGGCGTACGTGGAGGTGTGCGGCACGGCGCCCGGCATGTTCGCGACGCAGTAGAACACCGAGTTGTGCACCGCGTAGGTGGGGTCGGCGTGGGTGGTCGGGCGCGAGTCCTCGAAGCAGCCGCCCTGGTCGATCGAGATGTCGACCAGCACGCTGCCGGGCTTCATCCGCGAGACCTGCTCGTTGGTGACCAGCGTCGGGGCCTTCGCGCCCGGCACCAGCACCGCACCGATGACCATGTCGGCGTCCAGGATCGCCCGCTCGACCTCGTAGGCGTTCGAGGCCACCGTCTGGCAGTGGCCCTGGTAGATGGCGTCGGCCAAGCGCAGGCGGGTGATGTTGCGGTCCAGCAGCAGCACCTCGGCCTGCATGCCGAGGGCGATGGCGGCGGCGTTCATGCCCGAGACGCCCGCGCCGATGACGACGACCTTGGCGGCGTAGACGCCGGACACCCCGCCCATCAGGACCCCGCGCCCACCCTGGGCGCGCATCAGCGTGTGGGCACCGACCTGGGGAGCCAGGCGGCCCGCGACCTCGCTCATCGGCGCCAGCAGCGGCAGGCTGCGGTCGGCCAGCTCGACCGTCTCGTAGGCGATGGCGGTCACCTTGCGGGCGACCAGCTCGTCGGTCAGGGCCTTGTCGGCGGCCAGGTGCAGGTAGGTGAACAGCGTCTGGCCCTCGCGCATGCGGTCGTACTCGCTGGCGACCGGCTCCTTCACCTTCAGCACCAGATCGGCGGCGTCCCACACCTCGGCGGCGGTGGGGACCATCCGCGCCCCGGCCGACACGTAGTCGGCGTCCATGATCGAGGACCCGACCCCGGCGTCCTGCTCGATGACGACGTCGTGACCGTGCCGCACCAGCTCGTGCACGCCGCTGGGCGTGATGGCCACGCGGAACTCGTTGTTCTTGACCTCGCGGGGGATGCCGACCAGCACGACGATGCACGTCCTTCACGACCTGGTGAGCCGACCGGACGGCGGTGAGCGGTGCCCGGCGGGAGCCGTCCGGGTGGGACGGCCGCGGCGGAGTCTAACCCACCACCGCCCCCGCTCGGGTGCCGACGACGGATGATCTGCTCGGTGCGAGCACGCCTCCTCTGGCCAGATCCGCCGCGCGAGCGTCGTCGGGCGACGGAATCCCCGCTGCGCGAGACTGGCCCGATGGTCCTCTACGCAGCAGCTCCCCTGCACCGGGCCCGGCAGGTCGCGGCCGACGTCCTCGTGCTGGTCGCGGTGTACGCCGCGATCCGGGCCGGCGAGGCCGTGCACACGGCCGTGCTGCGCCTGGCCGAGCCGGGCCGCCGGCTGGAGTCGGCCGGGCGCGACATCGGCACCAGCCTGCACGACGCCGCGGCCCAGGTGGGTGGGCTTCCCCTGGTCGGTGACGGCGTCCGCGTCCCACTGGACCGCGCGGCGTCGGCCACGGCCACGCTGGTGCGCGCCGGCCAGGAGCAGCAGGTCGCGGTCGGTCAGCTCGCGGTGCTGCTCGGGGTGCTGATCGCCGTCATCCCGGTGCTGCTGGTGCTCCCGGTCTGGCTGCCCGCGCGGGTGCGCTTCGCCCGCCGGGCGGGGGCGGCCCAGCGGTTCATCGACGCAGACGCCGACCTCGACCTGTTCGCGCTGCGGGCCATCGCCAGCCAGCCGATGCACCTGCTGGCCAGGATCAGCGACGACCCGGCCGGCGCCTGGCGGCGCGGCGACCCCGACGTCGTCCGCCGACTGGCCGTGCTCGAGCTGCGCAGCGTCGGGCTGCGCCCACCCCCCTGACCCGGCCCCCACTCCGTTCCTCCCCCGGTCCGGGGGAGGAAGCGGGTCAGGGCCAGGTGCGCAGCAGGGCCTCGCGCGAGGGAAGGGTCTGGCCCTGCACCACGAGGAACAGCGCCTCGCGCGCCCAGCGCTGAGCTGGGTCGGCCAGCGCCATGGCCGACCCGCCGGAGGCCGTCACCAGCGCGGCCGTCGCGTCCAGGCACAGCCGCTGGCCCTGCGCCCGCACCGCCAGCGCCGCCTCCGGGTCGCAGGCGGGGTCGTCAGCCAGGGCGTACGCGCGGGTGCGGACGTCGGCCAGCCGGCCGGCCAGCACCGGCGCGAGGTCGCTGGCCGGCGCCAGCCCCCGCTCCTCGCCCACTGCGGACAGCCGGTCGGTGGCAGCCTGCGCCACCCCCAGGACGGCCGGGTTGAGCGCCACGGTCGTGCGGACGTCGGCCGCGCGCCAGTCCTGGATCGGCAGTCGGGTGATGACCAGCTCGTCCGGCACGACCAGCCCGGTCAGCTGCAGCTGCACCGTGCCGGCCGCGGACATCGCGGCCAGCTGCAGCGGCGCCGTCGGGTGCAGCGCCCCGGACTCGCGGGCCGGCACCAGCCCGAACACGACCTCGCCGTCGGCCGTCACCCCACCCAGCGCCAGCACGTCGTTCAGACCCCAGCCGGTGAACCACGGAACGAGCCCGTCGTAGCGCCAGCCGCCGTCGACCCGCGTCACCTCGACCGGCCGCCCCGGCCAGCGGCGCAGGTGGCTGAACGCCACGCCCGCCACCCGCCGTCCGGCCACCAGGTCGCCGCGAACCCGCACCAGCTCGGGCGAGGTGGCCCCGGCCAGCAGCCGCACCGGGTAGTGGTGCTGCGCCTGGACGAACCAGGTCGACGCGTCCGCCCCGGCCAGCACCCCCTGCACCGCCCGGAAGGTGGCCGCCGGCGCCAGCGCGGCGCCGAGCAGACCGGCTTCGCCCAGCGCGTCCAGGTCCGCGCGGCGCACCCCGCACCGGTCGACGTCCGCCGCGCCGCGCGTGAGCCGGTCGTGGGCCAGCCGGGTGGCCGGGGCGGGGAGGTCGCTCATGCGTCCACGTCGAGGATCGCCCTGCCGCCCACCCGGCGGTCCAGCGGCGCCGCGGCCG
>JACMOY010000409.1 GCA_014377795.1 Actinomycetota bacterium
CGGGCCAGCAGGAGGGGCACCTGCTCACCCTCGCAGCCGGCACCAGCCGCCGGCACCAGCCACCGCCCAGCTACCCCACCGCCTCGCCACCTCGCCGCCACCTCCCGGCCGCTCACCGGACGTTCTGACACACCCAGCCACCCGATCCGGCCCGCAGCAAGCGGGTAAGCCCTCCCACCGCACCGCTGGATGTGTCAGAACGTCCGGGGCAGCCGGAGAGCGCCCGGGCACGGCGCTGCCGATACGCTCGCGGCCATGACCGCGACGCTGGACCGGCCGGTCGAGGCAGCCCGGGAGCCCTGGCGCCAGCGGCTCCAGCCGCTGGCCTCAGGTCATGGTGGCTGGCTCGCGACCCTGGTCGTCACGCTGGTTGCGGCGCTGCTGCGGTTCATCCGGCTGGACCTGCCGGCGACCACCCTGAACGCCCAGGGCATCCGCGTGGGGCCCGGCAAGATCTTCGACGAGATCTACTACGCCTGCGACGCGCAGAACCTGCTCCGGTACGGCGTCGAGCACGCGACCGTCACCGGCAACGACCGCTGCGTCCCGACCGGCGGTGGGGCGTTCGTCGTCCACCCGCCCCTGGGCAAGTGGCTGATCGCCGCGGGCGAGCAGCTCTTCGGCGTCAACACCGTGGGCTGGCGCTCAGCCGCCGCGCTGTTCGGCGTGCTGACCGTGCTGGTCACGGTCCGGGTCGGCCGACGCATGACCGGCTCGACACTGCTCGGGGCGGCGGCCGGGCTGCTGCTGTCCTTCGACGGCCTGCACTTCGTCCAGAGCCGCGTGGCGATGCTCGACGTGTTCCTGTGCTTCTTCGTGCTCGCTACCTTTGCCTGCCTGGTCGTCGACCGGGACCGGGTGCGAGAACGCCTGTCCGTCAGCACCCTCGAGCAGGTCGAGGCCGGGGGCCGCACCAGGGGACGCCGATGGCTGGCGCTCGCCGGGGTGATGCTCGGCTGCGCGCTCGCCACCAAGTGGAGCGCCCTGTACGCCGCCGGCGTCCTGCTCCCCCTGGCGGTCGGCTGGGAGGCAGCGGCACGTCGTACGGCGGGGGTGTGCGCCCCGTGGCGGACGACCCTGCGGCACAGCAGCGTCCCGGTGCTGGCAGCCCTCGTCGTCCTGCCCGTCGTCGTCTACGTGGCGTCCTGGGCGGGCTGGTTCGTCACGGACCTGGGATGGGACCGGCACTGGGCGGACACCCGCGGGACCGTCGCGCCGTACCTGCCCGAGGTCGTGCGCTCGTTCTGGCACTACCACGCAGAGATCTTCCACTTCCACTCCACGCTGCAGGCCTCCCACCCCTACCAGTCGCACCCGCTCACCTGGCCCATCCTCCAGCGGCCGGTGAGCTACTACTACCCGTCCAAGATCACCGCCGGCACGTACGGCTGCACCACCAGGTCCTGCGCCCGCGAGGTGCTGGCCATCGGCACGCCCGCGCTGTGGTGGGCCATGATCCCCGCGGCGCTGTTGCTGGCCGCTCGCTGGGTCGCCCACCGGGACTGGCGGGCCTCGTCGCTGCTGCTGGTGGTCCTCGCGGGCGTGCTGCCGTGGGAGGTCAACGACCTGCAGCACCGCACGATGTTCCTGTTCTACGCCCTGCCGGCGGTCCCGTTCCTGTGCCTCGGGATCGCGCTCCTGCTGGGCTGGGCGCTGGGCCGGGGAGGCAGGCGGCGCCTCGTCGGGGCTGCCGCCGCGGGCGCGTACGTGGCCCTGGTCGTCGTGAACTTCTTCTACCTCTACCCGGTGCTCGCGGCAGTGACGATCCCCTACTCACAATGGAGCCAGCGCATGTGGTTTCCCAGCTGGATCTGAGGCCCGCGACCTCAGCCGTCCTCGGGAAGCGGTCTCGCGCCGAGCTCGGCCGCGAGCAGCCCCAGCACCTGGGGCAGGGACAGACGCCAGTCCCCGTCGGCCTCGGCCACGTCGTCAGGCAGCACGTCGTCAGGCAGCACGTCATCAGGCAGCGCAGCGTCCGGCACCGGGTCCTGCTCACAGGCGGCGAGCTCGGGGGGCACCTCACGCAGCACCTCCTGCTCCTGGTGGCGCTCCCAGTCCGCGAGGCACTCCTCAACAGCCACGGCGGGCACGTGCTCGCACAGCCACGCGAGCGACTCCGGCCCGCCCGGCCGGTCATCCGGTCCGGTGGTCGTCACCCTCCAGACGCTCTCGCTGGGAGGTCCGGGACAGCTGTCGTGGTGGAGCTGAGGGGATTCGAACCCCTGACCCCCTCGATGCGAACGAGGTGCGCTACCGGACTGCGCCACAGCCCCGTCGAGACGGGCGGGCCCGACGTTACCAGCCGTTGACGGCGCGCTGGCGGTCCAGGATCTCGTCGAGCTCGGGACCGTCGTCGAGCAGCTCGAGGCCGACGTCATCGACCTCCGCAG
>JACMOY010000410.1 GCA_014377795.1 Actinomycetota bacterium
CGCGGACGACGACGGGGCCGCGACCGCGGTCGACCCGACCAGCGCCGACCCGTACAAGACCCGCTTCGTGCCCCTCGAGGACATCATCGCGGCGCACCTGGACCAGCTCTTCCCCGGCATGGAGGTGCTGCAGTCGCACACCTTCCGGGTGACCCGCAACGAGGACCTCGAGGTCGAGGAGGACGACGCCGAGAACCTGCTGCAGGCGCTGGAGAAGGAGCTGATGCGGCGGCGCTTCGGGCCGCCCGTGCGCCTGGAGGTGGCCGAGGACATCGACGACCACGTCCTGGACCTGCTCGTGCGCGAGCTCGGTGTCGCGACCGCCGAGGTCTACCAGCTGCCCGCGCCGCTGGACCTGCGCGGTCTGAACCTGGTGGCCGACCTCTCGCGCAGCGAGCTGCGGTTCCCCTCGTTCGTCGCCACCACCCACAGCGACCTGACCGAGGGCGTGGAGACCAGCAAGCCCGGCGACATCCTGGCCGCCGTCCGCAACCGCGACGTGCTGCTGCACCACCCCTACGACTCGTTCTCGACCAGCGTGCAGGCGTTCCTCGAGCAGGCCGCCGCCGACCCGCGGGTGCTGGCAATCAAGCAGACGCTCTACCGCACCAGCGGTGACTCCCCCATCGTCGACGCCCTGATCGACGCCGCCGAGGCCGGCAAGCAGGTGCTCGCGATCGTCGAGCTCAAGGCCCGGTTCGACGAGCAGGCCAACATCAGCTGGGCCCGCAAGCTCGAGCAGGCCGGCGTCCACGTCGTGTACGGGATCGTCGGACTCAAGACGCACTGCAAGCTCTCGCTGGTGGTCAGGCAGGAGCCCGACGGGCTGCGTCGCTACTGCCACATCGGAACCGGCAACTACAACCCGAAGACGGCCCGGCTCTACGAGGACCTCGGGCTGCTCACCTGCGACCCCAAGATCGGCGAGGACCTCACCCGGCTGTTCAACCAGCTGAGCGGGTACGCCCCCCGCACCCGCTTCAAGCGCCTGCTGGTCGCGCCGCGATCGCTGCGCAGCGGGTTGATCGAGCAGATCGAGAACGAGATCGCGCACCACGAGGCCGGCCGCCCGGCGTCCATCAGGATCAAGGTCAACTCGATCGTCGACGAGACGCTCATCGACAGCCTGTACCGCGCGTCGATCGCCGGCGTGCCGGTCGACGTCGTCGTGCGCGGCATCTGCGCCATCCGGCCGGGGCTGCCGGGCCTGTCCGAGACGATCCGGGTGCGCAGCGTGCTCGGCCGGTTCCTCGAGCACTCACGGGTCTTCGCCTTCGAGGGCGGCGGCGACCCGACCTGCTGGATCGGCAGCGCCGACATGATGCACCGCAACCTCGACCGGCGGGTCGAAGCGCTCGTGCGCCTGGGTGACCCCCAGCACGTGGCCGAGCTGCAGGCGTTGTTCGACCTGGCCATGGACGACGGCACGTCGTCCTGGCACCTGGCCGCCGACGGCACGTGGACCCGCCACTACCGCGACGCGGACGGCGAGCCGCTGGTCGACCTGCAGACCGCCGTCGCCGATCAGCGACAACGGTTGCGACGCAGGGCCCGCCGACGGTGACCGAGCCACAGGCGATGGA
>JACMOY010000411.1 GCA_014377795.1 Actinomycetota bacterium
CGGTCGACGGCGCCGCGGACGAAGCGCGCGCCGTCCTTGTACTGGCGCATCTTGGCCTCGCGGCCGGGCAGCCGGCGCAGCAGCCGGTCGACCGGGTCGCTGCCGCCCCGGCGCGCGGTGAACCGCTCGCGGATCACCGCGACGCTCGGGACGACGCCGGGCCCCACCTCGTCCATCACCACGTCGGCGTGCCCCTCGGGCAGCGACATCACTGCGGTGACGGACGCGAGCTGCTCGCGCTGGGCCGGGGTGGCGAACAGGTCGATCAGCGACCCGCCGTCGCCGCGGAGCACGCCGGGCAGCCGGCGCGCGACGTCCTCGAGGGTGCGCGCCAGCATCGCCGGGTCGGGCGCTAGGTCGGTGGCGAGCGACCGTGCCTGGTTCATCAGGTGCTCGCGCAGCCACGGGACGGCGGTGAACTGCACCCGGTGGGTCTCCTCGTGCAGGCACACCCAGCGGCGGAAGTCGGTGGGGTCGACCTGCATCTCGCGCTCGGTCTGCACCAGGTTCGGCGCCACGAGCAGCAGCCGGGGCGCACCACCGGGGTTGATGTCGTACTGGCCGAGCACCTTGCTCGACAAGAAGGCGAGCAGCCCGCCCGCCTCGGCGCCGGTGACCTTGCCGCCGACCGCGGCCACCAGCGGGTGCGGCGCCTGAGGCCGGCGAGCCGTCAGCTTGTCGACGACCGGCTCGAGCATCGCGCGCAGCGAGACCAGGTTGGCGTCGACCCAGCCGGGGCGGTCGACGACCAGGACGACGGCGTCGGCTGACGGCGCGTGCAGGCCGGTGATCGCCTCCACGTGCGGTTGGGCGCTGACCGCCAGCTGGCGCAGCTCGGCGACGACCTCGGCCGCCTCGCCGGGGCGCACCTGGGGCCCGGGGCGGGCCAGTCGTCGGGCGGTGGCACTGGCCGTGTCCCAGTCGACGAGGCGGTCCAGCAGCGGCTCGGTCATCACCAGAACCTACGCGCTGGACGGCTCAGCGGCAGCCGCAGCCCGCCAGCCGGGCACCGACCCGGTCCAGCACCTCGCGGGCGGCCAGGGTGCCGGCGGTCGGCACCCGGTCGGCCATCACCACGAACACGAGCAGCCGGCCGTCGGCGTCCACCGTGGTGCCGGCGACGGCGCTGACGCCGGTCAGGGTGCCGGTCTTGGCCCGCACCACGCCCGCGGCCGGCCGGGTCCGCGCGGTGTCGAACCGGTCGGCCAGCGTGCCGGTGAACGCCGCCACGGGCAGGCCCTCGAGCATCGGCCGCAGCCGCGGCTGATCGGGCGACGTCGCCAGCACGAGCAGCTCGCCGAGCACCCGGGCCGGCACGACGCTGCCCGGGCTAAGGCCGCTGGTGTCGCGGATCGTCGTCGACCCGACGTCGACCCCGAGCTGCTGCACGGCGTCCAGGACGGCGAGCGCAGCGTCCGTCGCGGTGGTCGGTCGGCTCAGCGACCCCGCCACCAGGCGCCCCATCACCTCCGCGAGCGCGTTGTCGCTCTCGCGCAGCGCGACCCCCAGCACCTCGCCGACGGGCGCCGACTCGACCTGCCCGAGCACTGGGGCCTGGTCCGGCGCGACGACGCGGGCCGGCGTACCGCTGACGCCCACGCCCGCCCGGCGCAGGGCCGCCGCGAACGCCACCGCCGCCGTCCGCGCCGGGTCCGTTGACGACGGGTGGCCGGGGCGGGCGCGGTCGGTGGCCAGGCCCAGGGAAGCCACCCGCCCGGCGTACCCGATCGAGACGTCAGCGGCCGCCCAGGAGGGCGCGACGGAAGGGCCGGCGAACAGCGCGTCGTCGAACCGGACGACGACCTCGGGCTGACCCTCGTCACGCAACCGGGCGGCCACCTGGGTCGCGAGGTCGTCCAGCCCGGCGCGTCCGGCGACGTCGCGACCCGCGGCGCCCGGGGACAGCAGCATGTCGCCACCGCCGACCAGGACGACCTCGTCCGGCGCGGACCCCTGCACCACCCGCGTCGGCAACCGGGTCCGGCCACCCACCGTCGACAGCACGGCGGCCGCGGTGAGCAGCTTGGTCACCGACGCCGGCACCATCGGGCGCTCGGCCGCCACAGCTGCCAGCACCTCACCGCTGCGGGCGTCGGCGGCGTACGCCGACACGCGTGGGCCCAGCGTCGGCGCGGCGAGCAGCGGGGCCAGCGCGGCGCGCACGGCGGCCGGGGTCGGTGCCTGCGCCTGGTCCGACAGCTCGCCCAGCACACCGGCGGGCGCGAGGTGGGCCGGCTCGGACGGCGTCGGGCGCGGCGACGGGGTCGGTCGGGTCGGCACGGGGGCCACAGTCAGCACACCGGGGGCGACGTCCAGGGAGTCGGCGACGCCGTACCCGACGACGGCCACGAGCAGCACGCCGACCGTCACGGCTCGCGCACCCATCGCCCCCCCTCGCGCCCGTCGGGCCCCGAATGCGCGAGACTGTCGGCCCGCACCGCACTGACGCTCACCGCACTGACGCCGATCGCGCCGACGTGCGACCCTAGCCGCCGTCCCGAAGCACACCGGAAGAGGGCAACGCCGTGGAGTTCGACGTCACCATCGAGATCCCCAAGGGTCAGCGCAACAAGTACGAGGTCGACCACGAGAGCGGACGCATCCGCCTGGACCGGATGCTGTTCACCTCGACGCGCTACCCCGCCGACTACGGCTACATCGAGGGCACCCTCGGCGAGGACGGCGACCCGCTGGACGCCCTCGTGCTGCTCGAGGAGCCGACCTTCCCGGGCTGCCTGATCAAGTGCCGCGCGATCGGCATGTTCCACATGCGCGACGAGATGGGCGGCGACGACAAGGTGCTCTGCCTGCCGGCCGGCGACCCCCGCCTGAAGCACCTGCAGGACCTCGACGACGTCTCGCAGTTCGACCTGCTCGAGATCCAGCACTTCTTCGAGACCTACAAGGACCTCGAGCCCGGCAAGTCCGTCGAGGGAGCGCACTGGGCCGACAAGGCCGAGGCCGAGCGCGAGATCGACCGCTCGCGCGAGCGCGCCAAGGACCTGCCGCCGCACGCCGCCGTCAAGCTGTCCCCCGGCGTAGACGGCCACTGACCACTCCCTGCGCCTCACCGGTTCGGGGGGCGCACCGGGCCCGGTAGCCGGGGGCCGTCGCTGGCGCCGCTGGGCGGCGGCATCGTGTTGACTGTGGCCGTGACCGACCACCAGGACCTCGACACCGGGGCGGTGAGCGTCTTCTTCGACCCGACCGAGACGCTGATCGTGCTGGTGGGGGACGTCGACCGCGTGCTCAGCGACGACCTGGAGCACGCCGGTCGCGACGCCATCGACCACGCGCAGTCGATCACGATCGACGCCGCCGGCGTCACGTTCATGGACTCGGTGGGCGTCGCGTTCCTGGTCCGGCTGGCCGCCGGCATCGCGACCAAGCAGCAGGTGGTGCTGCGCGACCCCTCGCTCAGCGTGCTCGACCTGCTGCAGATCACGGGGTCCATCCCCCTGTTCCGGGTCACCAGCTCGTGAGGCGCGACGCGCTGCCCCCCGAGGTGAGCGCTGCCTCGACGACACCCGGGCCCGCCTTGCCCGCGCTGCTCGACCAGGCGGCGGCCGCCATCCTGCTGGTGGACGTGGCCACCACCGAGGTGCTGTACGCCAACGACCTGGCCCAGGCGATGGCCGGCCGTGCCGCGCTGCCGCTGTCGGTCGACCGGTGGGGAGCCCTGGCCGGTCTCACCGACCCCGCGGGTGGCGGCCTCGCGGGCTCCGGCGGCCCGCTGTCGCAGGTGTGCCGCGGGCTGCCCGTCGCGGGCGAGCTGATCCGCCGCGAACCCCGGCAGGCCTGCGGCGGCGCCGGCGACGAGCAGGCCCGCCAGACCAGCGACAGCGGCCTGCACGTGGACGACGTCACCGGGCCGCTGTGGGTCACCGGCTTCCCGCTCGAGGGGGACGCCGAGCTGAACGGCCGGACGCTGATCGTGTTCCTGCGGCTGCGCGGCGGGGCAGGGGCCGCCGTCGAGGTCGGGTCCGCCGCGGCCTCGGCCGCCGTCCGCATCCGCGCGGTGCTCGCGATGGACCTGGCCTTCACCATCGCCGACGCGACCAGCGAGGGTCTGCCGCTGGTCTGGGTGAACCCGGCCTTCACCCAGGCGACCGGCTACGCCTTCGACCGGGCGGTCGGCCGCAGCTGCAGCTTCCTGCAGGGGCCTGACACCGACCCCGCGGCCGTCGAGCGGCTACGGGTCGCGCTGCGTGCGGGTCGACCGGTGGTCGAGACGCTGCTGAACTACCGCGCCGACGGCACACCGTTCTGGAACGAGGTGGCCATCTCACCGGTGCTCGACAGCGCCGGACGGCTGGTCAACTTCGTCGGCATCCAGGCCGACGTCACTGCGCGGGTCGCCGTCGAGGCCGAGCTGGCCGAGGCCTACCGGCTCGAGCGCGCGGCCCGCGCCATCGCCGAGTCCGCCATGGCCCAGACCTCGCTGCTGGCCGACGTCAGCCACGCCGTCACCCGGGTCGACGCCCGTGAGGCGATGCCCCAGGTCACCGACCTGCTCGCCCCCGCCTGGTGCGGGTGGGCGGCGGTCTACCTCAGCGCAGACGCCGGGCTCACCTGCGTGGCCGTCAGCGGCCCCGAGCCGACCACGCCACGCCTGCTGGGCCACCGGCTCGCCCGCGGCCGCGCTCCCCAGCCGCTGGCCGGTCTGCTCGACACCGGCGCCGCCTCGCTGGTGGTCGCCGAGCAGCTGGACCCGTTGTGGCGCCTGGGCTGCGACGCCGGGATGGTCGTGGTGCCGCTGCGGGTGCGCGAGCAGCTGCTCGGCGTCCTGCTGCTGGGGTCCCCGCGCATCGAGGGCCGCGGCACCGACCCGCTGCGCGAGCACCTGCTGCTCGCGGACGCCGTCGCCACCCGGGTCGCCCTGGCCCTGGACATCAGCCGGCTGTACGAGCGCGAGCACACCCTGGCCCAGAAGCTGCAGCTGGCGCTGCTGCCCGACCTGCCCAGCGTCAGCGGCCTGGACCTGGTCGGCCACTACCTGCCCAGCACCGACGCGGCGAGCATCGGCGGGGACTGGTACGAGGTGCTGCCCCTACCCGACGGCCGGGTGCTCGTGGCCATCGGCGACGTCGAGGGTCATGACATCGACGCCGCTACGACCATGGGTCGGCTGCGCTCCGCGCTGCAGTCCTACGCGCTCGAGGGACACGGCCCGGCGGCGCTGGTGGGGTGGCTCGAGCAGGCGCTGACCGCACTGGCGCTGCCCCGCCTCGCCAGCGTGTGCGTCGGCCTGCTCGAGCGGCCCACCACCGACGCGCCCGGGCGGCTGCGCTGGTCCGCGGCCGGCCACCCCCCGTCCTTGCTGCGCCGGGCCGACGGGCGGGTCGAGGTGCTCGACGGGGCCCAGAGCCCGATGCTCGGCGCGCGGACCGAGCGGCACCGCGAGCACGAGGCCGTGTTCGGTGTCGGTGACCTGCTGCTGATGTACACCGACGGGTTGATCGAGGATCGTCGACGCAGCCTCGGTGACGGCATCGCGCTGCTCGCCGGCCAGCTCGCCGTCGCGGACGTCGACGACCTCTCGACGCTCTCGCGGACCCTCGTCGCGGCCGGCCCGGCCACGGTCGAGGACGACGCGGCCTTCGTGGCCGTTCGAGCCCTGGCGGCGATCGCATGAGCCTGGTCGACGCGGCACTGTCCGAGGCGCCCGTGCCCCCCTCGAGCGAGCTGGCCCGCTGGCAGGTCGAGCCTACGATCGCGGCGCCGCGCGCCGTCCGGCACGACCTGCTCGCCCGCTGGGGTGACGGCGACACCATCGCCGACCCGGTGGCCGTCAGCCGCCTCGCGTTGGTGCTGACCGAGCTGGTCACCAACGCGGTGCAGCACGGCGAGCACTCCATCCGGGTCACCCTCGGCCGGACGTCGACCGGCTGGCTCGTCGTGGTCACCGAGCACCCGCCGCCGCTGCCCCGCGAGGCGGTGCGTCCCAACGCCTGGCGCAGCACCACCCCGGCTGCCGACCAGGGTGGACGCGGCCTGACGATCGTGGCGGCCATCTCGACCCGCTGCGGGTGGACCCGAGCGCAGGGGCACCTGGTGATCTGGGCCGAGGTGCCCGACCACCCGGACCCCTTCGAGCCCTCGGCCGAGGCGACGGCGAGCTGACACGGCGCTCACACGTTGCGGCGGTACTGCCCCCCGACCTCGAAGAACGCCTCGCTGATCTGCCCGAGCGAGCAGTGCCGGACGGCGTCCATCAGCGCGTCGAAGACGTTGCCGCCGCTGGTGGCGGCCTGTTTCAACCGGTCCAGAGCGGGGGCAGCGTCCTGGGCGTGCCGCTGGTGGAAGTCGGCGAGCCGGGCCAGCTGCGAGGCCTTCTCGGCGGCCGTCCCCCGAGCGAGCTCGACCACCGGCGGCACCTGGTCGCCGTCGGCGACGAAGGTGTTGACGCCGATGATCGGCAGCGACCCGTCGTGCTTGCGGTGCTCGTAGAGCATGGACTCGTCCTGGATCCGCCCCCGCTGGTAGCCGGTCTCCATGGCGCCCAGGACCCCACCGCGGTCGGCGATCCGCTCGAACTCGACCAGGACGGCCTCCTCGAGCAGGTCGGTGAGCTGGTCGACGACGTAGGACCCCTGCAGCGGGTTCTCGTTGGCCGACAGGCCCCACTCCTGGTCGATGATCATCTGGATCGCGAGCGCGCGACGCACCGACTGCGCGGACGGCGTGGTGACGGCCTCGTCGAAGGCGTTGGTGTGCAACGAGTTTGCGTTGTCGTACAGGGCGCACAGCGCCTGAAGCGTGGTGCGGATGTCGTTGAAGTCCATCTCCTGCGCGTGCAGCGAGCGACCCGACGTCTGCACGTGGTACTTCAGCTTCTGGGAGCGCTCACCGGCCCCGTAGACGTCGCGCATCGCGATCGCCCAGATCCGGCGCGCCACCCGGCCGAGGACCGTGTACTCGGCGTCCATCCCGTTGGAGAAGAAGAAGGACAGGTTCGGGGCGAAGTCGTCGACGTCCATCCCCCGCGCGAGGTAGGACTCGACGTAGGTGAACCCGTTGGCCAGCGTGAAGGCCAGCTGGCTGATGGGGTTCGCCCCGGCCTCGGCGATGTGGTAGCCGCTGATGCTGACGGAGTAGAAGTTGCGCACCCTGTGGTCGATGAACCACTGCTGCACGTCGGCCATGCAGCGCAGCGCGAAGTCGGTCGAGAAGATGCAGGTGTTCTGGCCCTGGTCCTCCTTGAGGATGTCGGCCTGCACGGTGCCGCGAACCGACGACAGCGCGTGCGCCGCAAGGGTTTCGCGTTCGTCATCAGCCGGCGGGCGACCGTTCGCGTCGGCGAACGCCGCGACCTGCTGGTCGATCACGGTGTTCAGGAACATCGCCAGGATCGCCGGCGCCGGGCCGTTGATGGTCATCGACACCGACGTCGTCGGCGAGCACAGGTCGAACCCGGCGTACAGGTCACGCACGTCCTCGACCGTGGCGATGGAGACCCCGGAGGTGCCGACCTTGCCCAGCACGTCCGGGCGTGGTGAGGGGTCACGGCCATAGAGGGTCACCGAGTCGAACGCGGTCGAGAGCCGGGTGGCCGGCTGCCCGGCGCTCAGCAGGTGGAACCGCCGGTTGGTGCGCGCGGCGTCCCCCTCGCCGGCGAACATCCGCGCCGGGGCCTCACCGGTGCGCTTGAACGGGAAGACCCCTGCGGTGAAAGGGAAGTAGCCGGGCAGGTTCTCGCGACGGGCGAACCGCACCAGCGCCCCGGCCTCGTCGTCCGGCGGCAGCGCCACCCGCGGCACCACGGTTCCTGACAGCGTGGTGCGTCCGGGGTCGTCGGCGTACGCCGCACGACGGGCCGGCCAGGCGTCGAGCTGCTCGCGGACGTCCGGGCTGAGCTCACCGTCCGCCTGCTCGACGAGCGCGTCGACCGCGGCGACGGCGTCCGGCTGGCCCACCCCTGCCAGCAGGCCGCGCGTGGCGCTCAGCTGCTGGCGGAGGCGCGCGACGTCGGCCTGCTGCTCGGTGGCACCGTGGTAGCGGCGCACCGCAGCGGCCACCTCGGCGAGGTGCCGCTCGCGACCGCGGGGCAGGACGCTGGTCAGCCCCGTCGACACCCGTCCGGTGACGACCGGCAGCACCCCCTCGAACGCCGGCAGCCCGGCCTCGACCAGCAGGCCCTTCAGGTGCTGGTAGAGCGCCGACACCCCGTCGTCGTCGAAGCGGGCGGCGCTGGTGCCGAACACCGGCATGTCCTGCCACGGGGCGCCGAACGCCTCGCGGTTGCGCACCATCTGGCGGGCGACGTCGCGCCGCGCGTCCTCGGCGCCGCGCCGCTCGTACTTGTTGACGGCGACGACGTCGGCCAGGTCGAGCATGTCGATCTTCTCCAGCTGCGACGCGGCGCCGTACTCGGGCGTCATCACGTACAGCGAGGTCGTGACGTGGGGGACGATCGCCGCGTCGCCCTGGCCGATGCCGGGGGTCTCGACCAGCACCAGGTCGGCCCCGGCAGCGATGCAGGCGGCGATGACCTGGTCCAGCGCCTCGGGCACCTGGCTGCCCGCACGTCGGGTGGCCAGCGACCGGAAGAACGGGTCGCTGCCGCCGCCCAGGCTGTTCATCCGGATCCGGTCGCCGAGCAGGGCCCCCCCGCCGCGGCGCCGGGTCGGGTCGATGGCGAGCACCGCGAGGCGCAGCTTGTCCTGGCTGTCGCGCAGCAGCCGGCGCACCAGCTCGTCGGTGAGCGAGGACTTGCCCGAGCCACCCGTGCCGGTGATGCCGAGCACCGGCACGCTCCGGCGAGCGGCGGGCGCCGTGACGGCGGCACCCCGGGCCGGGGCGGGGGCGGCCCCCCGCACGCCCGGCGCGCGCGGGCGGCCGGCGGCTGCCGTGACGGCGCCCCCCAGGTCCGGGTCGGCGCCGGCCTCCAGCACGCTGATCGCGCGGGCCAGCGCGGTGTCCGAGCCGCTGAGCAGGGCGTCGAGGTCGGTACCCCCGATGGTGAGGTCGACGTCGCAGGCCGCGACGAGCTCGTTGATCATGCCCGGCAGCCCGAGCCGCTGGCCGTCCTGCGGGCTGAAGATGTGGACGCCGACCCGCGCCAGCGCCTCGATCTCGGCCGGCACGATCACCCCGCCGCCCCCGCCGAAGACCTTGACGTGGCCGGCGCCGCGCTGCGCGAGCCGCTCGACCAGGTAGGTGAAGTACTCGACGTGCCCGCCCTGGTAGGACGAGACCGCCACGCCCTGGACGTCCTCCTGCACCGCCGCGGTGACGACGTCCTCGACGCTGCGGTCGTGGCCGAGGTGGATGACCTCGACGCCCTGGGACTGCAGCAGCCGCCGCATGATGTTGATCGCGGCGTCGTGCCCGTCGAACAGGCTGGCTGCGGTGACGAAGCGGACGGGGTGGACCGGGGTGTGCATCCCCTCACAGTAGGACTGCGGGGCCTCTCGCCTCAGGCGAGCGCCGCTCGCAGTGCCGTCGTCAACCCCCGCGGTGCGTCGACCATCGCGGGCCCGTACCAGGTGAGCAACCGGCCGCTCACCAGCGCGGACGGCGTGGGCGCGAAGACCTCGGGGCCGTCGTCCGCGGTGAACGCGTACGGCTCGTCGGGCAGCACGACCAGGTCGACGGGCGGCAGGGCCGCGGGATCGATCCGCGGGTAGCGCTCGGCGTGCCCGGCCAGGACGTTGTCGACGCCGAGGCGCGCGAGCACGTCACCCGCGTAGGTGTCGCTGCCGACGTGCATCCAGGGCCGGCGCCAGATCGGGACGACGGCCCGCACCCGGCTGCCCGCGCGCACGGGGGCGGGGTCGGCCCAGGCGTCGCGGGCGTCGCGCAGCCAGCCCGGCTCGACACCGGCGATCGCCACGAGCAGCTCGCCCAGCGAGGCGATCGCGCCCGCCACGGTTCGGATGTCGGTGACGTGCACCCGCAGACCGGCCGCTCGCAGCGCGTCGAGGCCGCCCGCACGGTTCTCCTCGGCGTGGGCCACGACCAGGTCGGGGGCCAACGCCACGACGGCGCCGACGTCCGGGTTCTTGGTGCCGCCGACCCGGGTCACCTCCAGCCCCGCCGGGTGGGTGCACCAGTCGGTGGCCCCGACCAGAGCGCCGGGAAGGCTGACGGCCACCGCCTCGGTGATCGAGGGCACCAGGCTGACGACGCGCACCTCAGTGCGGGCTCGACGAGCCGTCGTCCTGGCGCACCTGCGAGCCGTCGCCGGACCACAGGGTGTGGAAGACCCCCTCGCCGTCGGTGCGCGCGTAGGTGTGGGCGCCGAACAAGTCGCGCAGCCCCTGCACCAGCGAGGCGGGCAGCCGCTCGCGACGCAGACCGTCGTAGTAGGCGAGGGCGCTGGCGAAGCCCGGCACCGGCACGCCCAGCTGGACGGCGGTGCAGACGACCCGGCGCCAGGCGTCCTGCGACTGGTCGACGACGCCGCTGAAGTACTCGTCGACGAGCAGGGTGGGCAGCTCGGCGTCGCGGTCGTACGCCTCACGGATCCGGTCCAGGAACCGGGCGCGGATGATGCAGCCGCCGCGCCAGATGGTGGCCATGGCGCCGCGGTCGACGTCCCACCCGTACTCGCTGGACCCGGCGTCGATCTGGTCGAAGCCCTGGGCGTAGGCGACGACCTTGGAGGCGTACAGCGCCTGTCGGACGTCATCGACGAAGCGGGCGCGCTCGTCCGCGCTCAGGTCGGTGAGCGAGCCGCTCGGGCCGGCCAGGCGCCGGGCCGGGCCGCGCTGCTCCGCGTGGCCGGACAGCGCCCGCGCGAACACGGCCTCGGCGATGCCCGACACCGGCACCCCCAGCTCGAGCGCGGACTGCACGGTCCAGCGGCCGGTGCCCTTCTGCTCGGCCTGGTCGACGATCACGTCGACGAGCGGACCGCCGGTGGCGGCGTCGACCTGGCGCAGCACCCGGGCGCTGATCTCGATCAGGTAGGACTCGAGGTCACCGGTGTTCCAGTCCTCGAAGACGTCAGCGAGCTGGGCCGGGGTGAGGTCGAGCGCCTGGCGCAGCAGGTCGTACGCCTCGGCGATCAGCTGCATGTCGGCGTACTCGATGCCGTTGTGCACCATCTTGACGAAGTGCCCGGCGCCGTCCGGGCCGACATGGGTGCAGCACGGCGTGCCGTCCACCTCCACCGCGATGGACTCCAGGATCGGGCCGAGCGCCTCGTAGGCCTCGACCGAGCCACCGGGCATGATCGACGGCCCGTTCAGCGCGCCCTCCTCACCGCCGCTGACGCCGGTGCCGACGAAGTGCAGCCCGTGCTCGCGCAGGGCGCCGTCGCGGCGGCGGGTGTCCTGGAAGTGCGCGTTGCCGCCGTCGACCACGATGTCGCCCGGCTCGAGCAGCGGCACCAGCTGGTCTATCACGGCGTCGGTGGGCGGGCCCGCCTTGACCATCACGACCACGCGCCGCGGGCGCCTCAGCGAGGCGACGAACTGCGCAAGGTCGTGGCTGGGCACGAAGTCACCCTCGTCGCCGTTGTCGCGCACCAGGTCGTCGACCCGCGACGACGTGCGGTTGTACAGGGCCACCACGTGACCGTGCCGGGCGAAGTTCCGGGCCAGGTTGCGGCCCATCACCGCCAGGCCGACGACCCCGATGTCGGCGGTCGGGTCGGGGTGCGTCGTCTGCGTCATCCCCCGATCCTGCACCCCGGCCACCGGGACGTCGACGGCACCGGCACCCGACCTGCGCGTGACCATCTCGTGGGTCGGGTCAAGGTGCGGCGCCGAACCGCCGATGCTCGGGCATGTTCTCCAGGGAACGCGTCACGCGACTCGTCGTACCCGCAGGGCTCACCCTGCTGGTGTTCCTGCTGTGCGTCGCCTCGGTGCGGCTGCGCCCGCACGGCAGCGAGACGGCCATCTGGTGGCCGGCCGCCGGTGTCAGCACCGCGTGGCTGCTGTGCGCCCGTTCGCGCGAACGGCGTTGGGTCATGGTCGCCATCGGCGTGGCCAGCACGGCAGCCACCCTCGTCGGTGGGCGCTCGCCGGCCGTCTCGGCCGCTCACGGCGTCATCAACGTGCTCGAGCCGGCCGTGACCGTCTGGTGGTTCACCCGCGGGTCACACCCCCTGCGGCGGCTGCACACCGTGTCGGACGCCGCCCGGTTCGTCGTCGCCAGCCTGCTCGGCGCGATCGTGGTGGGACTCGGAGCCGCCCTGACGATCGACCTGCTCCTGGGCGGCCCGTTCTGGGTCTCGGCCCGCACCGTGCTGGTCTCGCACTGGGCGGCCACCCTGGTGATCGCGCCGCTCGCCCTGGTGCAGCACGGTCGCGCCGGCGGGCACCAGGACGGGGTCGAGCGCGTGGCCCAGTGGGTCACCCTCCTGGTCGTGACCATCGCCGTCTTCGCGCCGCACCACCTGCCGCTGACGTTCCTGGTCCTACCGCCCCTGGTGTGGGGCGCTGTCCGCTTCAGCCCTCGCCGGGTCGCCGGCCAGCTGGTCGTGGTCGCCGTCATCGCCCTGCTGCAGACGGTCGCCGGCACCGGTGTCTTCGCCGTCCAGTCGCTGCCCCCGCGGGTCGTGGTCGGGTTGGTGCAGCTGTTCCTCATCGTGGCCTCGACCGTGATGCTGGTCCTGGTGCTGTCGACCGACGATCGCCGCCGCAGCTCCGACGAGGTCGCCGCGCGCGAGGCGATGTACCGCGGCGGGTTCGCCGATGCGATGCTCGGCATGCTGCTCGTGCGCTCGGACGGCGACGTCCTGCGCGTCGTCACGGCCAACGAGGTCGCCGCGCGGCTGCTCTCGGCCAGGCCGAGCGAGCTGGTGGGGACGGTGTGGGGCAGCCGCGTCGCCGACGCCGACCAGGCCTTGTTCGAGGACGGCGTCCGGCGCGTTCTGGAGGACACCGCGCCCGGTTGGCACGGTGAGGTGCGGATGGACGTCGACGGCGTGGAGCGCTGGATGGAGATCGCCTTCGCTCCCTCGGGGCCGGCCCGCCCGGACGAGCCGCTGGTGCTCTCGGTCCAGCTGATGGACGTCACCGACCGGCGCTTGAGCCAGGACACGATGGCCCGGATGGCGCTGCAGGACCCCCTGACCTCGCTGCCGAACCGCCTGCTGCTGATGGACCGCATCGAGGGGGCGCTGACCCGCTCGCACCGCTCGGGATCGACGTTCACCCTGCACTTCCTGGATCTGGACGGGTTCAAGCCCGTCAACGACGCCGGCGGGCACGCCTACGGCGACTCGGTGCTGCGCGAGGTGGCGGTGGTGCTGCGCAGGCAGGTGCGGGACTCCGACACCGTCGCCCGCATCGGCGGGGACGAGTTCGTCGTCCTGGTCGAGGACTCGGTCGTCGGGGCCGACGTCCTGGTGCCGCGGCTGCGCCGGGCTGTCGAGCGCAGCCTGGTGATCGACGGCGTCGAGTACCCGCTGCGGGTCAGCGTCGGGTCGGCCACGTCCAGCGCGAGCTCGACCGCGCTCAACCTGCTGCACGAGGCCGACCTGGCGATGTACGCCGACAAGCGCGCGCGCAAGTCCGCCCGCGCCCTCACCACCGCCTGACCCCGCCGGACGCCCGCACACCGCTGGAGCCAGTCGACCTCACGCCCCGTCAGGCGAGTTGAGGACCCCAGGACGTGAACGGTGTGCGGCTGCCGGCCCGCTTGGCCCGGGACTGGGCCAGGTCCGCCGTACCCAGCAACTGTCGCGGGTCATCGGCTCCGGCACCGGCACCGGCAGTCACCGCCACACCACAGGCCAGGCTCGTACCGGTGGCGGGGTCCGCCGCGTCCCGACACCACTGGTCGGCGACCGCGAAGGCGTGCTGAGAGGAGATGGCGGGCAGCACCAGCGCCAATTCAGCCTCCTCACAGGACGGTGAGAGGTGAAGTCCACGCCGCACCGAGATCGCACGATGGGGCCACCGACGCAGAAGACCCCCGTCCCCGCCGGCCGGCAGTTCGGGAGGCCTTCTGGTGGTGGAGCCGCCTGTCGGAGTCGAACCGACGACCTACGCATTACGAGTGCGTCGCTCTAGCCGACTGAGCTAAGGCGGCGGGTGATCAGGACCTAGACCCTGACACGGCGAGCGAGTCTACGGCATCGGCAGCCGACCGAATCAGCGGCAGCGGGCACCCTCGGCGGGC